>JBPCJV010000255.1:0-5049 GCA_051004925.1 Acidimicrobiales bacterium
TGGATACTTCGGTGCTCCATGCTACCGGTCTCCGTCTGTCGCACTACCTGGCGGCGGCCACTGCCGGGGGCGACGTGGTACCGCCGTCGGCGGGCACCGCTCCCGGGCCCCCGTTTTGCACCAGCGACGACCACTGGTTCGAGATCGAGGTGTTCGACGCCGAGGCGTGGAAGGCGTTCTGGACGCGGCTGGAGGCACCCGCCGAAGACCTCGGTCGGGCGTGGACCGCCTTCCGGGCCCGCTACTACCGGGGCACCTGTCGGCTGACGCCGGGCCTCCACCGGGCCAGTCGGGCCCACACCCTGGCCGAGGCCGAGGCCGCCGCCCGCGAATGCGGTGTGAGCCTGTGCCGGGTGCGCACCTATCCGGAGGTCCTCGAGGAACCGGGCCGGGCGTGTGGCGACCCGAGCATCGCCGCCGACCTACCAACCCCCGCCCGCCCGGCGATGGGCGCCAACTCACGACCCCCCTCCGGTGCCGGTGCGCGGCCGCTCGAGGGTTTGCGGGTCGTCGAGGCCACCAGCCGCATGCAGGGCCCGCTCGCCGGGTTGCTTTGCCAGATGCTGGGCGCCGAGGTGGTGCGGGTGGAGCCGCCGGGCGGCGACGTGGGACGTATGGTGCCGCCCTTCGCCGGCGACGTGGGCTCGTTCTTCCAGTGCTTCAACCGGGGCAAGCACACCGTGGAGCTCGACCTCGGCCAGCCGGGAGGTCGCCGCGAGTTGGCCGATCTGGCCGGCGACGCCGACGTGTTCCTGCACAACTTGCGTCCCGGCAAGGCCGCCGAGTGGGGCCTCGATGCCGCCGACCTGGCGGCCCGCAACCCGGGCCTGGTGTACGTGCAGGCGTCGGGGTGGGGCGGACGTCCCGAAGACCGTCGCCTGATCGGCACCGACTTCCTGGTGCAGGCCTTTACAGGGGCAGGCAACGGCGTGCGCCCCGACGACGAGCCCCCGTGGCCTTCGCGCGTCCTGCTCGCCGACTTCATGGGCGCGCTCGTTACCGCCGAGGGCATGATCGGCGGCCTCTACCGGCGGGAGCAGCGCGGCCGGGGCGGCCGGGTGGAGACATCCCTGCTCCAGGGAGCCATGGCCCTGCAGGCCCACGTCCTCGACGGCGCAGCTGGGCCCGAGCGGCCCTCTGAGCGGGGTGACGGCGCAGCCGCTCCGACCGAAGGAAGGGGCCGACGCCTGGGGCGGCCGGTCTGGGGTCCCCTCGACCGTCCCCTCGAGTGCTCCGAGGGCACGCTGGTGGTGAGCGTCGACGACCACGAGGCCCTCGCCCGGCTGTGCGAGCTGTGCGGGGTCCGTTCCGACGAGGGCTCGCCGCCGACCGTCGATGCCCGCCTGGCCGACCACCTGCGCGCCGGCCCCGCGGCCAAGTGGGAGCAGGTGCTGGGCGAAGCCGGCATCCCCGCCGCCGCGGTGTCCACCGATCTGGCCGCCCTCCACGCCGACCCGCGGTTCGCTTCCATGTTCGAGCCTCTCTCCTAGACCTGCTTCGCCCCCGCCGGCCCGTGGAGCGTTCGCCCGTGAGCGCGCTCGCCGGGTCGCTGAAGGAAGCGTGCGAACGCTGGGCCGACCGGCCCGCCATCACCTTCCGGGGCACCACCACGGTCACCTACCGCGAGCTGTGGCGTCAGGTCGAGGCGCTGGCCGACTTCTACCGGAGCATCGGCATCCGCCCCGGCGATCGCATCGTGTGCCAGTTCCGGAACTGCACCGAGTACATCGTCGTCGTGGCTGCGGCCTGGGAGTGTGGCGCCATCCACGTCGGCACCGACAACGACCTCACCGGCTCCGAGCTGGCCTGGCTGGTCGACCGCACCGAGGCGTCGGTGCTGGCTTTCCAGCCCCTGCCCGACGCGGGCGACGAGTTGCGGGTGCTGGGCGACGTCCGGCGGGCCCGCGCCGCCACCAAGGTGCTCCTGCACGAGTGTTGCCCCGAGCACGAGGGCCACGCCTGCCTCAACGACATCCTGCTCACGGAATCCGACCGTGAACCTGGTCCCTCCGGCGACCCTGTGCCTGCCGGTGAGGCCCCCGCCCTGGGCCCGGACGACACCGCCGTGCTGCACCTCACCTCGGGCACGACCGGTCGGCCCAAGGCGGTCATGGAGACGCCCCCGGCCTTCTGGGCCAAGATGCAGTTTTTCGCCGACGCCTTCGACCCCGGCCCCGACGACGTGATGCTCCTCTACCTCCCCATGGGCCACGTGTTCGGGATTCGCCTGGGCATGATGACGCTGCTGGCCGGTGGCCGCCTCGTGCTGATGGAGCGGTTCTCGCCGCGGGTCGCCCTGCGGGCCATCGCCGAGGAGGGCGTCACCGTGCTGCCCGGGATGCCCACCCACCTCAACCTCCTGCTGTCGGCCCTCGACGGCGCCGACCACGACGTCAGCAGCCTGCGCTGGGTCATCTCCGCCGCCGCCACCCTGCCACCGGGCCTGGCCGAGCGCGTCTACGAGCGGCTCGGCGTCGAGATCCTCTTCGTGTACGGCTGCAGCGAGAACTTCACCACCTGCACCGTCGACCGCGACGACATCCTCGTCGGCTCCGTGGGCAACACGGTGTACGCCGGCCCCGAGGGCACTCCCCCCGACGGCACCATCCGGGCGGTGAGCCCGCTCGACCACACGCCGTTGCCCGCCGGCGAGGTGGGCGAGCTGGCGTTCGGGGCGCGTGGGCCTGTGCACTACTGGAAGGCGCCCGACGCGGCCACCGACGGCCGGTACTACACCGGCGACCTCGGACGCGTCGACCCCGACGGGAGGGTCTACGTGCTCGGCCGCCTCAAGGAGCTGGTCAACCGGGGCGGGCTGAAGGTCTCGCCCAGCGAGGTGGAGGCGGCCATCGTGCGCCACCCCGGAGTGGCCGACGCCGCCGTGGTGGGCACCCCCGATCCGGTGCTCGGTGAGGCGGTGTGCACCTGCATCGTGCCCGCCGGCGACCACCCGCCGTCGCTCACCGAGCTGCGCGATTTCCTCGGCCAGTCCCTGGCCCGCCACAAGCTCCCCGACGAGCTGGCCCTGGTCGACGGCATCCCCCGAACGGTGATCGGCAAGGTCGACCGTCCCGCCCTCGTGGCGACCGTCCTCGCCGACGACCGGCCACGGCAGCGTCTGCGGTCCCGGTAGCGCGCGTGGAGAGCGAAGGCCGCTACGTCATCGCCGTCCTGGAGGAGGCGGCCACCCGCTCGGGTCTCTGGGACTGGGGCGACATGGACTTCGCCGAGCCGCTCCGCCTGTTCGTCGAGTCGTCCCGGCGGACGGGCGCGCTGAACGCCGTCGGGCGTGACGTGCTCCACAAGGTGGTGATACGGCACCTGCGCAACCGTCTCGCCCTCCAGGCCTACGTCAAGGTCCATCCCGAGGTGCGGGTGGCCAAGGTCCGCCGGCCGGTGTTCATCACCGGCCTGCCCCGCACCGGAACGACCCTGCTGCACAACCTCATGGCCGTCGACGCGTCCACCCGGGTCCTGCGCTTCTGGGAGGCCCTGCGCCCCTTCCCCCCCGGCGGCGTGGGCGGGCGGTCCGAGGAGGCCCTGGTGGCCGAGGCCGAGGTCTGGCTGCAGCGGCTGTACTCCCTCACCCCCTATTTCCGGGCTATCCACGCCTCCACCGCCACCGGGCCCGAGGAGTGCGACGCCCTCTTCCAGAACAGCTTCGCCAGCCAGCACTTCGACGACATGTTCCGTGCCGACGACTACTCCCACTTGCTGTCCGGGGCGTCGCTCGATTCCGCCTACCGGCACTACCGGCTACAGCTCCGGGCTCTCCAGCTCCAGGCCCTCCAGCTCCACGCCGGCGAGGGCGGTCACCGCCGGTGGGTGCTCAAGTCGCCCGGCCACCTCGGCTACCTGGCCGCCCTGTTCCAGACCTTCCCCGACGCGACCGTGGTGGTCTGCCACCGAGACCCCGAAGAGGCGGTCGCCTCCTACGCCAGCCTGGTCATGAACGTCCGCCAGCCGTACAGCGACGACGTGACGCCCGAGGCCGTGGGTGCGCACGCCCTGCGTCGATGCTCACTGGCCATGCAGCGGGCCCTGGCCACCCGTGACGCGGTGGGCGAGCAGGCCTTCGTCGACGTGTCCTTCCCGTCGATGGTCGAAGACCCCATCGCCGTGGTCCGTGGCATCTACGAACGGATCGACCACCCCTTCAGCGATGAGGCGGAGGCGGCCATGCGCCAGTGGCTGGTCGACAACCCGCGTAACCAGCACGGCGCCCACCGCTACGAGCTGTCCCAGTTCGGCCTCACGTCCGAGGCCGTCAACGAGGGCCTGGCCCCCTACGGCGAGCGGTTCAAGGCCGAGCTGGCGCCACGCTGAGGAGGGATGGCCGGCCTCACTGATCTCCTCGCCGCGCGTGCGGGTGCCGAGCCCGACAGGCCGGCGTTCGTCGTCGACGGGGCCGACTCGCTCAGTTTCCGGTCGTGGGAGCGGCGGTCGAACGCCGTGGCCCGGGGTCTGCTCGACCGTGGGATCGGCGCCGGCGACCGGGTCGTGCTGTGGTTCGACTCCCGCCGATGGACGGAATACGCCGTGGCCAGCGCGGCCGTGCTCAAGGTGGGGGCGGTGGCCGTCCCCGTCGGTGCCCACCGGCAGGGCCTCGACCTGGTTGGCGTCCTGAGCCACTGCGGGGCGGCGGCCATCGTCGTGGCCGCCGACTCAATCGTCCCCGCGGCTGTCGGGGTGCCCGATCCCCGCTCAGGGGGCCGCTCGGGCCTCAGCGCCGCGTCGGTCGCCGATCTGGCCGAGGGGCAGCCCGAAACGCCACCGCCGAGCCCGGTGCCGCCCGAGGCCATCGAGATCGTCTACCCCTCCGGCCACCTCCGGCCCCCCCGACCGACCGTCCACGCCGAGGCCGAGATCCTCGGCCGCCTGGCCGCGACCGTGCGCTCGGGTGAGACGATGCTCCACGCCTTCGCGATTGGGAGCGACGCGGCCCGGCTGGCCCTGTGGGCGCCGCTGGCACCCCGCTCAGAGGGCCGCTCGGGCCCCTTGGCACCCCGCTCAGAGGGCCGCTCGGGCCCAGGCTCGGCAACGGTTGTT
>JBPCJV010000256.1:0-30291 GCA_051004925.1 Acidimicrobiales bacterium
TGGCGCACGGTCGAGCAGCGTGGCCGCTGGTGCGAGCTCCATGAACACCGGGAACAGCGTGCGGCTGTTGACCAGCAGCGCGACCTGCGGCCGCCAGAACAGGGCCGTCGCGAACCAGTCGCCGAGCGCGGTGGTCGACGCGTCGCCGACGACGACGGGCGCGCCCTTCACTCGGTCGCGCAGCTTCTTGGTACCTCGGACCACGAGCACGGGGTCAGTCTCGCGCTTGCGTGGGGTCGTGCTGGGCGGCCGTGACTTCTACCGAAACTTCTACCGGACGGGTAGAAACGGGGTAGAACCGAGCATCACGGTTCGGCACGCCCAATCGCGAAAGTGCTGTTCAGAGGCGAGCGCCCCCCGCCGGTGGTCATCCCGACCGGCGACTTCGACGCAACCGGTGATGCGTTGCACCGCCACCCCGTCACGCTGCACCCTGTGAGCTACAACGGTCTTTGCTCGTCGAGCAGGGAGCTACAAGGCGACGGCCGGTTCCTTTGTAGCTCGTGTCGGGATTAGGCCAAGCTGGGAAGAATCACTTTCGGATGTACGCCAATTTCCGAAGGCAGAGTGTACGCTCGGGAGATGTCGCTCGTTGAGGTCGTCGACGATCTTCTGACCCTGGAGGAGCTGGCAGAGCATGAGGACGATCCGGATCGCCGTCGATCACTCGAGGCCGTGCGCAGCCACTTGGCCGACAGAGACCGAGGGGCAAAGGTATCTGAAGCGGCTCAGGTCCTGAGCCTCTCGCAACCGACGGTGAGGGCTTGGATCGCGTCCGGCCTCCTCGAACCGATCGCCGGAACGACGCCTGTGCGTGTTGACGTCCGCTCGCTCGCCGATGTCAAGCGAGCACTCGACCTGATCCGCCGCCACAAGGACGATCGGCGGCTACTTGCGGACGTCATGCGCATCCTTCGTGACAGGGCGGCGCTGGCCGGGTCCGAGGAAGGCTTTGCCGATCTCGCCGCCGGACGGGTCGTCCCCGTTACTGACGAGCTGCTCGATGAGCTGCGGGCGACGCAACGGGGGAAGAAGCGATCCAGGTCGAGCTGACGGGCATCGCCGAGCGCCAGGTTCGGAAGCTGCGCGGTCGGCGACTCAAGGTGGCGCTCGACGTGCTTGTGGCCCTGCGAGCCAGCGGATGCGAAGCCGCCGGTTACCGCCTCGCCGGTGCTGTGCTCGATTACGTGTGTTGCCGGCACCTCTACGGCGGGGATCGGATGCTCATCGCGTGGCCCGCCGACGATCACGCCGTCGTGATCCTGGTCGCTCCGCACGACCGCACCGCCAACGATGTCTACCGTCGGCTGCTGGACGCGCTCGACATCGGCGAACCGGAGGACGATCGAGAAAAGCCCCCGTGTTGCGACGAGGCTGGGCAGCCACCAGCTGACCGCAACGTGGCCCTCGACGTCGCCGATGCGGTCGAGCGAAGGGAGCGCGCCGGCCGCCGGAGAGCCCGCTGACTTCTACCGAAACTTCTACCGGACGGGTTGAAATCGGGTAGAAGCCGCCGGCACGGTCCAACACGCCAATCTGCAAAAGCCCAGGTCACGGCCACTTTTCAACATCGATCGGCATCGATCAATACCGCGAAAAGGCAGGCGTATCGAGTGTTGCCCCGAAATGGGTTGCCTTGGGATCATCGTTGAGGTTCATCGCCGGGCGGAGCGGCCTGACCTCCGACCTGCTCGGCCGCACCTAAGTCGGTCTGATCGTTCCGAGGTTCACCGCGAGCGCCGCCTGCGCCTGGGCTCCGACGACCTGGAGGAACAGGTCGAGAGGAAGGGTGCCGACCCCGGCCGCCATTGAGTCGGGCTGGCCGACGGTGGCTTGAGGGGTGATGAGGAAGCAGCGACCCTTGAAACGGGGGTGCCGATCCATGAGCGCGCGCATGCCAGCTCGACCGTGGTCGGGCGAGGCACCGATCTCGAAGGCCAACGGGTGATCCGGGTGGTCGAAGACCAGGTCGACCTCGTGCCTGCCGTCACGCCAGTGGTACAACCGGACGCTGGAGTGGAGGGCGAGTGATCCACGGTGGCGGCAACGAGATTCTCGAGGAGGGCGCCGAGCTCCGTCGGGTTGTCGAGCGGCGCCAGGCCTCGTTGGAGTGCCGCGTTCCGAATGGCCCCATCGACGAAGTAGAGCTTGCGGCCACGCTTCTGCACGGTCGTTTCCCGTCCGGAGTAGTTCGGCAAGGTGAAGACGAGGAACGCCTGCTCGAGGTAGGAGAGATATCGGTCGAACGTCGGCTGGGACAGTCCGAGGTCACCGCATATGTTCGATGGTGAGAGCAGGCCGGTGACCTGGGCAGCCAGGACGTAGAGCAACCGCTCGAGCATCATCGGGTTGTCGACCCCAAAGGACTGGGGGATGTCCTTATAGATGGCCCGCTCGACGGCGTCGCTCCGCAGGACCTGCTGTGACTCGAGGAGCCGGCTCGGCTCATCCTCGTCGGGGCGGTCACGAGCGGCTGTCAGCAACTCGGGGAATCCACCAACGAGCATGAAGAGGCGGCGCCATGTGGCGAGGTCGGGATCGGCCCGCTGGCCCTGCTCGAGCATGGCGAGGCTGCCTGCCAGGGTGTCGCCCACGACAACGGGTCGGTCCCGGCCAACAAGCGCCAGGAATTCCGTGAACAGGTAGGGCGTGAGGTGTTGCTCGGACCAGCGGCCGATACCGCTCTCCAACCGCCGCTCGCGAAGAGCAGCCGTGGCACTGGACGTCGCGGCGATCCGGACAGGCCACTGTTCGTCGAAGAAAGTCTTCAGCCAGAGGTCCCATCGCTCGGTGTAGACGAGCTCATCGAGCATGAGGAAGACGGGCCGCTGCGGGGTGTGCGATGTGGTGAGGACGGCGCGCACGAGATCACCGAGACTCTCCTGGAGCAGAAGGGGATGGTAGAGGCGCATCCACCAGATTCGGTCCGGCTCGACCTTGGCCTCAAGGAGGTGGCGGACGGTCTGGTAGAGAGCGCCGCGCTCAGTGTGACGGCCCGCCATCGCGCGGTGGCGTCGCATCTGCCGCGGGGGCCCGGCGCGCGTTCGGGTCTGCCGCTTCCGCCTGTTGGCTCAGGTAGTTCTGGATGCCTATCGACACCTGCAGCGAGTAATCGAGCGACACGGCCGGCGGCGCGGGCGGTTCGGTCGGCATGAACACCTGGCCCGAGGGCACGTTGCGGAACCAGTAGGGGATCTGTGATTGGGTCGGCGGGAACATGGGGGCGATGTCGGACGGAGTCTGGGCGGTCGAGTGACAGGACAGACACGAGGAGCTCGGGTTGTCCACCGGCCCGTTCAGCCGCCCTTGGTAACCGAGATGGGGCATCGTCACCGCCGAGTTGATCCAGGTCTCCTTCAGCGGCCCCGATCCGCTGTAGTCGGGATCGTTGCCCCACATCACCCCGACCGGCGAGACGTTGGTCCAGCCCGTCCCCTGGGTTGTGCCAGGCGTCGGCCCGCCGCCGTAGACGAAGGTGCCGAACACCCAGCCGGTCGGGGACCGCTGGTCCTTGACGGCGAGGTCGATCTGCAGCAGCCGCACCGCCACCTTCGCCCGCTCGGTGGGGTCGGGCTGGGAGGAGTTCAGTTCGCTGTACACGTAGACGTTCCACGCCGGCGAGCCGGCGAGATAGGGGACCTGATCGGTCCCCGCAGTGGTGAAGAGCAGCTTCGCGCCCACCGTGCCTTCGGGCATGATCCCCATCGCGGCATCGGGGGAGCCATGGTTCGCCCAGACCTTGCCGATCGCGCTGGCGCCGGCGGCGTTGTAGAAGCCGACCGCGTAGTTGTTCCACTGCAGGGTCTGCGCGGGATCGAGCTCGCCCGGCTTGTTGACGCGCTCGCGGGTCAACCCGTGGGCGGGCTCGCGGCCGTTGAAGCCGAAATCCTGCCATGGCGCGTTGTACCACTGGCGCACGGTATTGAGGGTCGGGTCGAAGGAATTCTCGACGCTGTCGCGGATGTTGCCCGCGTAGAAGTAGTCGAGCACCGACTGGACGAACTCCTGGGACTGGGCTGTCGGATCGAAGGCGAGCCACGGCTGGGTGTCCGGTGCCACCGTCGCCGGGTAGTCCTGGGCGAGCTTGAAGATGTGGCCATCCCACCCCGCCGGCGGCGCCACCGTCGAGTCGCAGAACGGCGTGGTCGGCGTATCACACTGGCCCGAGCCGGAGACGAGCGACACACTCGGTGCCGGCGTCGATTCCTCCTTGTCGGCACTGTTCCCGCATCCGACCAGCACTGCCGCCGAAACCAACAGAACCGATATGCCCGAACGTGTCCTGCGCATCGGCTAACCCCCCTCAGAGCCTATGGCGGCGACCAGGGAACAAATGGCATTCCCGCCACCAACCATTTGCCGGCTTTCCGGGGGACAACTACCGGCGCCTCTCCCGACGCGATGCTGTGCGGTCTCATCCGGCCATGACGAACGATAGTCCGGCCCGGCTCCGGGAGTTGGGTCTTGCCCCGGCCCGACCCGTCGACGAGAATATCGCGTCCACGGGTCCTCGGGGGGAGGTAGGGCGGCCATGCTGCGGCTGAGGCGACCCATGAGTCCGTCCGTCGGCCTTCGCACCGGGTCCGCCGACCTGGGGGCGGCGACGGCCCCGGTCACGATCGTCCGTGACTTCGCCGATCCGCATCTGGAAATGGTGCGGCTGCTTCGGGAAGCGGCCGAGGTGGAGCACGCCCTCATGGTCCAGTACCTGTATGCCGCCTTCTCGGTGAAGGGGTCCGAGTACCCGAGGGTGCTCGGGTTGCCGTCGGCGGGCGCAACGAGCCTGCTGGGTGTCGCCATCCAGGAGATGGAGCACCTGCACACGGTCAACCAGATGTTGGTGGCCATCGGTGCCGCTCCCGGTCTGGTGTCACAGGAGTTCCCGTACGAGCCGCAGATCTTTCCCTTCCCGCTGCATCTCGAGCCCCTGAGCCAGAGGGCCCTGGCGAAGTACGTGTTCGCCGAGGCGCCGAAGTCGGCGCTGGATCGTGACGACCCGGCCAACGCCGGCGAGTCGGGCTTCCTCGACCTCCTCTTCGACCTCCTCGATGATCTGCGGCCGAACCAGCTGGGCAGCCTGTACGGCGTACTGCTGAAGCTCTGCGAGGAGATCTCCCAACAGGCCATGACCGACTTGCCTGACCTGCAACCGTGGATGGTCAAACTCGAGCAGATCAAGGAGGAAGGGGAGGGCGACCACTTCCGCTTTTTCAAGGAGCTCTTTCTCGGCGTCCACCAAGGCTTCAAGGGCCGCCCGGTGTGGACGCTGTCCACCGAAGACCCCCAGTACCCGGCCTTCCCGATACTGGTGGACCCCAGCGCGTACGAGGGCCATCCGCTTCAGATTCCCGACGATGCCGTCCGGCGGGTGGCGTTCCTCGGTGACGTGCAGTACTGGATCGTCCTCATGCTCCTCGACCTGTCGTACCGCCAGCCCGATGTCGCCGCGTACGTCACCCAGGCGAAGAAGCACATGAGGTTCCCGATGAAGGAGCTGGGCATCCACCTGGCTTCCCTCGGTGCCGGGCTGCCGTTCGACCCGTTGGGCATGGGCTACTCCCCGGGCGTCGACCGGGCCGGGACGTTGCGGTTGTTGCGTCACCTCTTGGGGGAGTCGCAGCGCCTCACCGTCGAGCTCAGGGCGTCGCTTCCCGAGACGTACTCCTCGACCACTGACGACGAGACCCTCACGGCACTGCCGAGCTAGGAGAAGGGCATGAGTGACATGAATGGCGGCACCGACCCGCGGGCACGGGCTACGGAGTTCTGGTTCCAGTTCGACAACGCCTTCAATCCCGGGTTCGGCCAGGTCAGCGACGAGGTCTTCGAGGCCTACGCGGCAACCGACAGTCCTGATGGCCCGTTGCAGCGCTGGAACCATCACCGCCGCAACGGCACCTATCCGGACGGCTTCCGCCAGGACATGGAGCGCGCCCGCGACTCGCACCTGCGCCTCGCCGAGCTGCAGTTGCAGATCATCGACCAGCACTTCGCAGGCGACTCGGACGCGGAGCGGGGTGCCTTCGAGGACTTCGGGCAGGGAGTGCTCTTCAACGACCGCCGGCCACCGACGGACAAGGTGCACAAGATGGACATCGGCGGCCCGGACGACCCCCCCATCGGCTACCACCGCTGGCATGCGTGCATCCGTGCTGCGGTGACGGTCGGTGCCGACCCCGACCGCTGGTTGACCATCGACCGGCTCGTGGGCCTGGCCTGGGCGATCCAGTCCGAAGCCCGGCCGGAGCAGGACTCCGCGACCAACCCGGGGCTGTCGGCGGAGCGCCTCGCCGCCCTGCGGGAACACTGGACGAGCCTCGACTTCGACGCCCTCGACACAGAGTTCGACAGCGACCCGTTCCCTCGAAGTGCCCAAGGGCGGCAGGCGCCGCAGGGCGCGGCGCGTGCCGTCAGCGGCTACGACCGGCAGTAGGAACCAGGGCTAGGCGACGCGGTCTTCGGCGGCTGTCTGACGCGTCGATTGCCGGCCCCTGCCAGGCAGTGACCTGCGAAGACCGGACCGACTACCGACTGTCCGTGAACGCCTGAAAAAGTAGGGCCGTGGTGGACTCCGACATGCCGGTGGAAGAGATGAGCCGGCTTCGTGCGCTGCGGGCATCCGGCCTGCTCGACACTCCGGCCGAGGAGCGCTTCGACCGGGTCACCCGGATGGCGCAGCGGCTGTTCGACGTCCCCATCGCCCTCGTGAGCCTGGTCGATGAGGACCGCCAATGGTTCAAGTCGCGGCAGGGCCTGGACGCCACGGAGACCCCTCGGGCCCTCTCCTTCTGCTCCCACGCCATCGGCGGCGACGATGTCTTCCAGGTCGACGACGCGGGCGCCGACGTCCGCTTCGCGGACAATCCCCTTGTCCTGGGCGACCCCAACATCCGTTTCTACGCCGGTTGCCCGATCGCCGCGCCCGACGGGTCGAAGCTGGGCACGCTCTGCGTGATCGACCGCCAGCCCCGGCATCTCCCAGGCCGACGTGCAGGCGCTCCAGGACCTGGCCGAGATGGTGGAGGCCGAGGTCGGGCAGGCCCACACTGCCCTCACCGACGACCTGACGGGGCTCAGCAACCGACGGGGACTCGGGCTGTTCGGTCAGACGGTGCTCGACATCGGCGCACACCGAAAGCTGGCGGCGACGCTGGTTTACGCCGACCTGGACGATTTCAAGCGGATCAACGACAGCTTCGGCCACGGCGAGGGTGATCGGGCCATCCAGGAGGCGGCGGAGCTGTTGGCGTCGACGTTCCGGTCCTCCGACGTGGTGGCCCGGGTCGGCGGCGACGAGTTCTGCGTCCTACTCACCGGCGCCGGCTCGGACGAGGTGCCGGTCTCCCGACTCCACGCCCAGGTCGACTCCCGCAATCGATCGCCAGGCGCCCGTTACCCGCTGGGCTTCAGCGTCGGCCGAGCCGTCTTCGACCCCGAGGCGCCCCTGACCCTGGACGAGCTCCTGAACGCTGCCGACTCGGCGATGTACGCCGAAAAGCGGCACAAACGCGCCGCGGGCTAAGCCGGCGGCGACGACCCCGACGAGTTCGAGCCGTCTCGCCCACGGCGCTCCTCAGGCGACGCGGTCGTTGCCGGCGGCCCACACCCGGGTGGCGGCAACCTCGCGGGCGTAGTCGGCGAAGTCGCGGGGCGCCCGGCCCAGGGCGCGCTGCACGCCGTCGGCCAGGTGGGCGTTGTGGCCGAGGACCTCGGTGAACAGGTGGGTCACCAGCCACACGAAGTCGGCCGGGACCTCGGCCTCGGCCAGCGCCGACGCGTAGGCCTCCATCGGGACGGTCACGAACCGGATCTCACGGTCGGCGGCCTCGGCGATCTCGGCGATGGCTGCGGCGAAGGTGAGCAGGCGGGGACCCGTAAGCTCGTAGAGCTCGCCCCCGTGCCCGTCGTCGGTCAGGGCGGCCACGGCCACGTCGGCGATGTCGTCGGCGTCCACGAACGGCTCGCCCACGTCGCCCACGGGAAGGGCGACCTCGCCGGCGAGGATCGGGTCGACCAGGTAACCCTCGCTGAAGTTCTGGCTGAACCACGTGGCGCGCACGATCGTCCACTCGGCCCCGGCGTCGCGCACGGCCTGCTCCGCCACCTCGGCCCCCTCCTCCCCCCGCCCGGACAGCAGCACGAGCCGCCGCACCCCCTGCGCCACCGCGGCCCGGGCGACCCGCCCTGGTCGGTGCGCATCCAGGACGAGGCGCCGCTGTCGCTGGTGGCCGTCCTGGCGGGGGAGGCCTGGGTGATCCCCGACGACCGCGCCGCCCGGCGGCTGGGCCCCGGCGACGTCGCCGTCATGCGCGGCCCCGACCCGTACACCTTCGCCGACGACCCCGAGACGCCGATCCAGGTCGTGATTCACCCCGGCCAGCGTTGCACGGACCCTCACGGTGGCGAGCTGGAGCAGGCCATGGACCTCGGCGTGCGCACCTGGGGGAACAGCCCGGAAGGCTCGACGGTGATGCTGGTCGGCACCTACCAGCTGGGGGGCGAGGCCGGCGGACGGTTGATGCGCGTGCTCCCCCCGCTGCTGGTCCTGGCCGCCGACGCCTGGGACTCCCCGCTGATCCCGTTGCTCGCGGAGGAGATCGTGCGCGACGAGTCGGGGCAGGAGGTGGTGCTCGACCGGTTGCTCGACCTGGTGCTCATCGCCGTCCTGCTACGGGAGCCCGTTCGCCCTCAGCACCGCCTTCAAGCGGGTGCACGGCGTCAGCCCCCACGAGTACCGGGCGGGCGCGGGCAACCGCTGAGCCACCAGCCGCAGGCGGAGGCCCACCGGCATACCCTGGCGCCGAATACCCTGAAGACATGGACGATTCCGGGGTCATCGAGGCCTTCCTCCAGGAGGGCTCGGGTGGCGTGTTCGGCCCGACGCTGAACGTGGAGGGTGCCACGCTGAAGCTCGACGGGTGGTGGGCGCTGGCCTACCGGGTGTCCGACCGCACCTTCATCGTGCGCGACGAGGAAGCCCCGTCAAACACCACTGCTCCCGCCGACGTGGCCGCCGCCCTCACCGCCAAGGGGCTCTCCGCCGTGGGTGCCGACCTTCCCGCCATCACCCTGCTCACCTACACGAACCTCGACCTGGGCTACGCGCCTTGGGTGCTGTGGTCGACCGACCTGACCACGGGCGAGGCCGACATCAACGCCAAGGCCACCGAGGAGTCGTTCCTCGACACCGGGGCGCCGGCCGCACCTCCGACCACGCCCGACAACACCGACATGATCCGGGGCGCCCGCAGAGTGGCGGGGGACAGCTGAACGGCCGTTCCGGCGTGCGCGTCGCGGAGGTCTGATGGGTGTTTCGCACGCCAGAAGCGGTTGGGACCTCACGTTTCCGGCCGGCGGAACGTTTACCCGGGTATGAGGCCGCGGCCGTTCGAGGAGATCGTCGACGAGCACGGGGCGGTGGTGATGCGCGTGGTGCGCGCCCTCCTCGGGCCGGCCGACGCGGCCGACGCCTGGTCGGAGACCTTCCTCGCCGCCCTCCAGGCGTATCCCCGCATCCGCCCCGACAGCGACGTGCGGGCGTGGCTGGTGACCGTCGCCCACCGCAAGGCCATCGACAACCTCCGGGCCAGCCGGCGGGCGCCGTTGTCATCGGACGACCTGGCCGACCGACCGGCACCCGAGACCCAGGTCCCCGACCCCGACCCCGACCTGCTGGCTGCTGTCGGGGCGTTGCCGTTCAAGCAGCGCGCGGCCGTGGCCTACCACCACCTGGCCGGCCTGCCCTACGCGGAGGTCGGGGCCCTGATCGACACCAGCGAGGTGGCGGCCCGGCGCTCGGCTGCCGACGGCATCGCCACCCTGCGCAGGACCTTTGCAGGAGGGAGAACGGCATGAGCACCGACCAGCAGTTCGTCGACGACCTGGTGATAGCGGGAGCCGGGTTGGTTCCCGACGACCTCCGTGCCCGTCTGGCGGCCGACGCCGAGCGGGCCGGCCTCCTCGACGTGGCCTACCGAACGGTGGACAGCCCTGTCGGGCCGCTGCTGCTCGCGGCAACCGAGGCCGGCGTGGTGCGGGTGGCCTTCGCCAGGGAGGACCACGACCACGTCCTCGAGGTGCTGGCCGAGAGGATCAGCCCTCGCATCCTTCGGGCCCCGGGCCGCCTCGACCCCGCCGCCCGCCAGCTCGACGAATACTTCGCCGGCACCCGGCGGAGGTTCGACATCCCGCTCGACCTGCGCCTGGCCCACGGGTTCCGCCGTGCCGTGCTCGACCACCTGCGGTCCATCCCGTACGGGAGGACCGAGAGCTATTCGGCGGTGGCGGCGGCGTCGGGCAGCCCCGCCGCCGTCCGGGCCGCGGGATCGGCCTGTGCCACCAACCCGCTGCCGCTGGTGGTGCCGTGCCACCGCGTCGTGCGCAGCGACGGCTCCATCGGGCAGTACGGCGGCGGAACGGAGGCCAAGAGGATGCTCCTGTCCATGGAGGCGGCGTAGCCGCTCCGGATGGTGGAGGCGGCGTAGCCGCTCCGGATGGTGGAGGCGGCGTAAGGCTTCTGGTCAGGTTTCGGAGGGCCATATCCCTCCGAAACCTGACCGGAACGTTGGTGGGGCTTGCCGGCGGCGTGGCCGCTCCGGTCAGGCGAGGAAGGCGGCCATGCGGTCGGCCTCCTCGTGTACCTGCGTGCGCACCCGGGCGGCGAGCGGTTCGAAAGGCTCGACGTCGACGCGGCTGCCCGCGAACCTCCACGTGCCCGCCACCTGTCCGTCGACGAGGAAGGTGTGTGCCGACTGGGGCGTCTTGGTGTTGAACACCTTCGGACGGTGTGGCTCGGGGAGCACCACGGCCCGCCGGGCGTGGGCGAGGAGGATGGCGTCCCACGCGGGCAGCAGCCGCACCGGCGCCGGGGTCCCGGCGTCGGGGAGGGGGGCCCGGGGAAGGTCCACCAGCTCGTCGCCGTCCTCGGCCCGGAAGCGGCGCACGGTGACCCGGCCGAGCGCGGCGGCCACCGTCGGGTTCCTGAGCCCGGCCCAGTTGGCGATCTCGGCAACGGTCGCCGGGCCGAACCCGCCCAGATACCGGCGCACCAGGTGGTCGACGGCGGTATCGGTGTCGAGGTGGGCCGGCGGTGGCCCGAGCCAGTCCTCGGCCGCGCCGTAGAGGTCGGCCCGGCGCCGCTCCCACGTGCCCGACGGCGGCACCCGCACGAGGTCGAGCCACATGCCCACGCCGTTGGTCTGCTCCTTGCCGACGATCTGGTCGAGCTGGCGACGCCGTAGCGGGCTCTCGCTGCGCAAATGAGCCCGTAGGCGCCCGGCCGAGGCGGCCAGATCGTCGGCGCCGGGTTGATGGCGCACGGCCCGGAGCCACATCTGGCGGCGTTCGTCGCGGATGGCGATGGCAAGCGGCCAGTAGTCGGCGGCCGAGACGAGGTGGATCGTGGCCCGCATCAGCGTCCCCTGCACGACGGTTCGCCGCTCGAGGGCTTCGGTGAGGTCGGGCCGCTCGAACCCGTGGAGCCTCGACCACAGGCCGATGTACATGGCCGGCGCGTACTGGGCCTGGAGGCCGCTCACGCGCTCGAGGGCCGTGGGTGGGCTGATGGCGGCCCGGTCGAGCAGGAGCTGGCGGGCGAGGACGGCCCGGTTCAGGTCCCGCGGGGTGAGCGTGCGCAGCGCCGGCCGGCCCACGAGGAGAGAGCGGCCGGGATCAGGGCCCGAGGGCGGGCTCCGGGAGGGGGTGGCGGAGCGACGTGCGCCCCGACCCCCACTGGTCCAGGAGGTGGCGGGTGAAGCGTGCCTCGACGGCCATCACCGTGGCCGCACCGAAGAGGATGTCGCCGACGAGGTCCCGGTCGGTACGGGCCAGGCCGGCGGCCAGCCGATCGGCGGCCA
The DNA here is from genome assembly GCA_051004925.1 of Acidimicrobiales bacterium. GTDB lineage: Bacteria > Actinomycetota > Acidimicrobiia > Acidimicrobiales > AC-14 > DATAQC01. The sequence goes on from JBPCJV010000256.1 coordinate 11,856, forward strand.
CGAACTGGTGCTCGGCGTCGGCCTCCACGTGGACCTCGTAGAACCGCCGGCCGCTCGCCCCGACTCCCAACCGCTTCAGTGCCGCCGCGTAGCGGCCCATGGGGCCCACCGACGTCATCTCGAACACGGCGAGGTGGCCGACCAGCGCGCCTCGCCAGCGCCGGTGCAGGCCGAAGAAGGACACCAGGTTGACGGTGGCGAGCGTGGGAGCGGGAAGCCAGTCGAGGTAGGCCCCGTACGTGGAGTCGAGGCCGACGGCGTCGAGGGTGTCGGCGAACAGGGAGGAGTGCATGTCGGCCTCGACCCCGTTGCCGTACTCGTCGGCCTGGATGTGCACCAGAGCGGCCTTGGCCTCCCCGGTCAGGCGGGGAATGGCCCAGGTGTGCGGGTCCGCCTCCTTGAGCTGGTAGGCCGACCGGTGGACGAGGAACCCGCGTAGCTGGTCGTAGGTGGCCCGCTCGGCGACGAAGGTCGACAGCGACGGGCCCGAGGCCTCGGCGATCATCTCCCAGAGGCGGTCGGCCACGTCGGCCGTCCACTGCTGCGGACCCACGAGGTCGCGCAGGCCCTGCTCGAAGCACTCTTCGAGTCGGCGGCGGAGGGCGAGCAGCGAGGGTTCCCACTCCCACCGGTCGTCGATGCCGGCGAACGACCGGTAGTGCAACTCGTAACAGAGGTAGAGGGCCAGCTGGAGGTCGTCGCCTGTCCAAATCGATTCGATGCGCGGCGCCACGCCGAGGTCGTGCGCCGGTGACTGCAGGGCATCGACAACCAACGCGCTGAGCGGACCGCGGGGCGGAGGAAGGGCGGGAGCCCTGGGTGGGCACCTGAGTTCGGTCGACGCTCGCATGCTCACCATGGGTCGTTCTCCTTCACGTGCCGCCCGGAGTGGTTCGACCTCTCACGGCTGTTGGCTGTCGCCTTTCTATCCCCTCCCGCCCTCGGCCTAACCCCGCGGCCACCGGCGGGGAGCTAGCTTGCGGCCGGTGGCAGGACGAAAGCGCAACCGGCGTCGAACAGGCCGAGAGGCCCGCATCGCCGCGGCCGCGGCCGCTCAGCGCCGGGCCCGACGACGCAAGATTGCCCTGTTCGCCGGCGTCCCTGCGTTGCTCGTGGCCGTACTTGTGGTGGCCGTCGTCGTGTTCAGCATGGACGACGACGACAAGACCGAGGTGGCCTCCTCCGACACGACCACCACGACGGCGCCGCCGGCGGCCGGCTCGGCTGCGGGCAAGCCGTGCGTACCGGTGGCCGACCCCCTTCCCCCCGGGGCACCGGCGGTGCCGGGGAAGGAGGGCCCTCCGCCCACGGAGCTGGTGAAGGAGGACCTGAGGGTCGGCGGCGGCGCGCCCGTGGAGGCCAACTCCACGGTCACGGTCAACTACATCGGGGTGTCGTGCTCGACCGGGAAGATCTTCGACTCGTCCTACTCACGCAACCAGCCGGCCACCTTCCCCCTCGGCCAGGTGATCAAGGGATGGCAGGACGGCATGCCCGGCATGGCCGTGGGCGGCCAACGCCTGCTGGGCATCCCGTCGGCCCAGGCGTACGGCCCCCAGGGGCGACCGCCCACCATCGCCGGCGAAGAGACCCTGTGGTTCGTCGTGGAGGTCATGGACGCAAAGCCGGCCTGAGCCGGCACGGGAACTCAGCCGGCCTGAGCCGGCACGGGAACTCAGCCGGCCTGAGCCGGCAGGGTGCTCAGCCGGGCGGCGGCTGGAGGTCCTTCACCAGCCTGTCGGTCTCCGACTCGTTGAAGGCCCGCATCGTGGTGATCGAGAGGCTGCCGGTGAGGCCCATGAGGGCGAACTTGGCCATCGTCTCGTCGTCGGGTGCCTCCACGACGTTGACGATGTCGTACTCGCCCATCACCAGGTACTGCTGCTTCCAGGTGATCCCCAGCGCCTTCGCCGCCTTCTTGCCCGCCGCCCGTCCGACGTGGGACTGCTTGATCGAATCGATGCCCGGTTCGATGAACTTCATCATCATGATGTAGGTGGCCATGGCCGGTCCTCTCTGTTGGTTCGAGGGTCATTGTTGTTCGGGGATCTTGGTCGTGCGGGAGCCGAACGGGCGCCGAGGCGCAGGCCGGCCAGACCCATGCCGATCAGGAGCAGGGCGGGCAGGAGCAGCGACGGGGCACCGGTCTTGGGGTGGGTGACGTCCACCGGTGCCTGGGCCGCCGTCGGGGGGGTGGTACTCGTCTTGGGGATGGTCTCCGACGGCCCGGGCACCGCCGGTGACCCGCTTCCCGTCGCAGGTGCCGTGGTGTTCACGCCGGGGGCGGCGGCCGGTGCGCCACGACCGGGAGCGGTGGTCGTGGTCGTGGCGGCCGGGCTCGTCGTCGGCACCGTAGACGTCGTCGCTGTGGTGGTCGTCGACGGGGAACTGGTCGGAGACGACGAGACCTGGGTCTTGGGATCGTCGCGCCCGACACGGACGACAACGGCCACGACGTCGATGGCCAGGACGATGGCGATGAGGGCGATGAGGCCGTTGCGCGTCGTGGACTTCACGTGGTCCTCGCCATGGGTGCCAACCGGGTCTGGCTAATCGGAGCCAGATTAGATGGCGCCGACGGTCGCCGTGACCATGGTGGGGTACGACCGGCGGGCGGGCGGGTAGGACCCCGCCATGGTTCGTGGCAGCGACAAGCACTCACCCCGTATCGACGACAGCCTCGACCTCTAGGACACCGCCGGGTCAGGCCGAGAGCAGGTCGCGGACGCCCCGGCTGGCGGAGCGACGGAGCTTGGCGATGGCCTTGACCTCGACTTGGCGCACGCCCTCCCGGGTCAGGCCGAACTGCTCGCCCACCTCCTCGAGGGTACGGGGCTTGCCCCGGTCGAGGCCGTAGCGCAGGCAGAGCACCTCCCGCTCCCGGGGCTCGAGCCCGGCGAGGAGCTCGGTGACCTGGGCGGGCAGCATCGAGGAGAAGACGACCTCGTCCGGCGGAGGCGCCGAGGTGTCCTCGACCAGGTCGCCCAGCTCGGCCTCCCCGTCGCTCAGGCGCTCCGACAGCGAGACGGGCTCGGCGAGGAAGGGCCGCAGCTCCTCGACCTTCCGGGAGGGCATCCCGAGGGCCTGGCCCACCTCGTCGGGACGGGGCATCCGACCCAGCTGCACCTCGAGGGAGGCGCTGGTCATCCGGATGGCGAGCAGCTGGTCGCCCGCGTGCACCGGCAGGCGGATCGACCGGCCGGTGTTGGCGATGCCCCGGGCGATGGTCTGGCGGATCCACCACGTGGCGTAGGTGGAGAACTTGAAGCCCCGCCGCGGGTCGAAGCGCTCGACCGCGTGCATCAGCCCGAAGTTGCCCTCCTGGATGAGGTCGAGGAGCGGGAGGCCTGAGGCCTGGTACTTCTTGGCGATCGACACCACGAGGCGCAGGTTGGCCCGCACGAAGCGCTTGGTGGCCTTCTCGCCCGCCTTCACGAGGGCTTCCAACTCGCGCTTGCGTTGGGGCGGGACCTGGCCCTTCGAGAGCTCGGCGGCGGCCTGACGACCGGCGGCAGCCAACTCGCCCAGGCGGACCTCTTCGGCCCTTGTGAGCAAGGAGTGCTTGCCGATGTCGTTCAGGTAGAGCTGAAGGAGATCTTCCTCCTCACTGCTCCGACCGCCCTGCTTGGCCAACGAACCCTCCCGGTGCCACAGAAAAAGTAGCAAACCATCCTGACCAACGTCGCTCAGGCTGCCCATCTTCCTTCACGGCCGGTCGAAACGCATCACCAGCACCACGCCGTCGTCGTCGCGCCCGACCTCGCACGTGCTCGTCACCCGGTCGATGAGCCACAGGCCCCGCCCGCGCTCGGCCAGCGGATCAGGGGCCTGGCGGGCGTGGAGGTCGAGGTCGAAGCCCGGCCCGGTGTCCCACACCATGATCACCAGCGACGACGCCTCGAGGGCCACCTGGGCCCGCAAGACCGCACCGGCGTGGCGCTGGGCGTTCACCAGCGCCTCGTGCACGGCGAGGACGACCTCGTCGGCATCGCCCTCCCACTCGATCTCGTGAAGGAGCTCGCGCACCTGCTGGCGAGCGCGGGACGGCTGCCGCGACAGTTCGATTGGTTGGTGGGCGAGCTCCGACGCCGTCAATATTGACCTTCTCCCGGCGAGTCATGCGACCTGTTGCAAGTGTTCCCCGGGCGACGGCGGGCTAACCGCAGAGCAGGACAGATGCGCGTCAGGCGCCGAAGACGGCGGCGAGCTCCTCGGGCACGACCACGTCGAGCTGGGCGTAGGTGCACGACTGGGGCCTGCGGTCGGGCCGCCACCGTTGGAAGTGGGTGGCGTGGCGGAACCGGTCGCCCTGGAGGTGGTCGAACGCCACCTCGGCCACCAGCTCGGGGCGCAGGGGCTCCCACGAGAGGTCGCGCTTGGCGTTCCACCGGCTCTGGGCGCCCGGCATCCGTTGGGGATCGGCGTCGCCGGGCACGCCGTCACCGGGCGCGGTGTCTCCGGGCTCCCCGGCCCACGCGGCCCACGGGTGGCCGTCGAGGGCGCCGGTGCGCAGCGGCGCCAGCTCGTCGACCAGCTCCCGCCGCCTAACCATGGTGAAGGCGGCCGCCACCCCGACGTGATGGAGCACCCCGTCGGCGTCGTACAGGCCGAGCAGGAGCGACCCGATCACTCCGCCGCTCTTGTGCCAGCGGAACCCGGACACCACGCAGTCGGCGGTGCGCTGGTGCTTGACCTTGAGCATCACCCGCTCGTTCTCGCGGTACGGCAGGTCGACCCGCTTGGCCACCACGCCGTCGAGGCCCGCACCCTCGAAGCGCTCGAACCACTGGGCGGCCACCGTCGGGTCGTCGGTGGCCGGGGTGAGGAAGACGGGGGGGCGGGTGCCGGCCAGCGCCTCGGCGAGCAGGGCCCGGCGCTCGACGAACGGACGGGGCCGCAGGTCGTCGTCGCCCAGGGCCAGCATGTCGAAGGCGACGAACGAGGCGGGGGTCTGCGCGGCCAGCATCCGGACCCGTGAGTCGGCCGGGTGGATGCGCTGGAGGAGGGCCTCGAACTCGAGCCCGCCGTCGCCGGCGATGACGATCTCGCCGTCGACCACGCACCGCGCGGGCAGGAGGGCCCGGATGGGGTCGGCCAGCTCGGGGAAGTAGCGGGTCAGCGGGCGTTCCTTGCGGCTCCCGAGCTCCACCTCGTCGCCGTCGCGGAACACGATGCAGCGGAACCCGTCCCACTTCGGCTCGTACACGAGCCCCTCGCCCTCGGGCAGGGTCCGAGCCAGCTTGGCCAGCATCGGGCTCACCGGCGGCATGACAGGAAGGTCCATTCTTCAGAGGTTAGGAGGCCGGGTAGCTTCCCGGGATGGCAACCGCGAGCGGCGACGAGCCGGCGCCGAGGGCGACGTACCGGGTCCAGCTCCACGCCGGGTTCGGGTTCGACGACGTGGCCGCCATCGCCGGCTACCTGGCCGACCTGGGCGTCAGCCACGTCTACTGCTCGCCCTACCTCCAGGCCGCGGCGGGAAGCACCCACGGCTACGACGCGGTCGACCACAGCCGTCTCAACGTCGAACTCGGCGGTACCGAGGCCTTCGAACGCATGACCCAGGCCCTGGCCGCCGCCGGCCTCTCGCAGGTGGCCGACATCGTCCCCAACCACATGGCCGCCGTGGGCGCGCAGAACCGTTGGTGGTGGGACGTCCTGGAGAACGGGCCGTCGAGCCGGTGGGCCGACGCCTTCGACATCGACTGGGGCCAGCCGGTACCCGCGGGGGGCGACGGAACGGCGCGGGTCCTGCTGCCCATCCTCGGCGACCACTACGGGCGTCTCCTGGAGGCGGGCGAGCTGTCGCTGGCCCGGGAGGGGGCGTCGTTCGTGGTCCGGTACGCCGACCACACCGTGCCCATGTCGCCCCGCACGCTCGACACGCTGCTGGGGGGAGCCGCCGACCGCTGCGGCTCCGAGGAACTGGCCACCCTCGCCACCGCCCTCGGCCGCCTCCCACCGGCGACGGCCACCGACCGGTCCAGCCTGGGGGAGCGCCACCGCGACAAGGAGGTGCTGGGCCACCTGCTGGCCCGCCTCCTCAGCGACGAGCCGGCGGTGGCTGCCGCCGTCGACGGCATCGTGTCGGTGACCAACGCCGACCCCGACGCTCTCGACGCCCTCCTGGCCCGGCAGAACTACCGGCTGGCCTACTGGCGGGTGGCGTCGGAGGAGCTCGACTACCGGCGCTTCTTCGACATCACCAGCCTCGTGGGCCTGCGCATGGAGCTGCCCCACGTGTTCGACGAGACCCACGAACTGATCCTCGGCCTGGTGGCCGACGGCACGGTGACGGGGCTGCGCGTCGACCACCCCGACGGCCTGCGCGACCCCGAGGGGTACCTGTGGAGGCTGTTCGAGGCGGCCGGGGGCACCTGGGTGGTGGTCGAGAAGATCCTCGAGCCGGGCGAGGAGTTGCCTCCGACGTGGCCGGTCGCTGGTACCACCGGCTACGACTTCCTCAACCTGGTTGGCGGGCTGTTCGTCGATCCCGACGGCGGGGAGCCGCTGACCGAGCTGCATGAACGTTTCACCGACACGGTGGAGGGCTACGCCGACGTCGTCCGGGAGAAGAAGCACCTGGTCATGAAGGAGGCCCTCGCCGCCGACCTTCGTCGGGTGGTCGACCTGGCGGTGGCCGTCTGCGGTGAGGACCGGCGCTACCGCGACTACACGCGCCCGGAGGTGTCGGGCGCGCTGGCCGAGCTGGTGGCCTGTTTCCCGGTTTACCGCACCTACGTCCGCCCGGGCCACGCCGCGTCCGACGTCGACGTGGCCCACGTGGCCGTGGCCGCCGAGGACGCCCGCACGCGGCGGCCCGATCTCGACCCGGAGCTGTTCGCCTTCCTGACCGACGTGCTGCTCCTGCGCGTGCCGGGCGCGGGCCCGAGCGGCCCCCTGAGCGGGATGATCGCGGCCACGGAGCTGGCCCTGCGCTTCCAGCAGCTCACCGGCCCGGTGATGGCCAAGGGCGCCGAGGACACGGCCTTCTACTGCTGGCGCCGGCTGATGTCGCTCAACGAGGTCGGGGGCGACCCGGCCCGCTTCGGCACCACGGTCGCCGAGTTCCACCAGTCCAACCGGCGGGCCGCGGTCGCCACGCCGTGCGGCCTGTCCGCGCTGTCGACCCACGACACCAAGCGCAGCGCCGACGTGCGGGCCCGCATCGGCCTGTTGTCGGAGATCCCCGGCCCGTGGGCGCTGGCCGTGCGCCGGTGGTCGGCGATGAACGAGGCCCACAAGACCGACGGGCTCCCCGACCGCGGCGCCGAGTACCTGCTCTACCAGACGCTCGTCGGGGCCTGGCCCCTTCCCGCCGACCGAGCGGTCACGTTCATGGAGAAGGCATCGCGCGAGGCCAAGGAGCACACGTCGTGGACCCGGCCCGACCCCGCTTACGACCGGGCCCTGGCCGCCTTCGTCGAGGCGGTGGTGGCCGACCCGGCGTTCGCCGCCGACCTGGCTGCCTTCGTGTCGCCCCTCGTGACGCCCGGGCGGGTCACGTCGCTGGCCCAGGTGCTCCTCGCCGTCACCTGTCCCGGCGTGCCCGACTTCTACCAGGGCTCGGAGCTCTGGGACCTCAGCCTGGTCGACCCCGACAACCGGCGCCCCGTCGACTATGAGATCCGGCGACGGCTGCTGGAGAAGGTGTCGTCAGCGGTCCCGAGTGGCCCACTGAGCGGGGGACAGGGCCCCGACGACGTGTGGCCGGCTCCGATCGACGACGAGGGCACAGCCAAGCTTTGGCTCGTCCACCGGGCCCTGCGTGTCCGCCGGGCGCGGGTCTCGGCCTTCGCGGTCGGGTCGTCGTACGAGGTGCTGGCCGTGGCCGGGGAGAAGGCCGATCATGCCGTGGCCTTCTGCCGCGGCGGCCAGGTGGCGGTGGTGGTCCCCCGGCTCGTCGTCGGGCTGGGCGGCGACTGGGCCGACACGACCGTCCCCCTTCCCCCGGGTCGGTGGACCGACGCCCTGGGGGGCGAGACCGTGGACGGCGGACCGGTCTCCCTGGCCGGGCTGCTCGCCCGGTTCCCGCTGGGCCTGTTGGTGGCGGAATGATCGCCCGACAGGATCGGAGATGAACGACGCGTTGGAGGTGTGGGCGCCCCGGGCGACGGAGGTGGCGGTCGTCCTGGGGGACCGGCGGCTGGACATGGACGGCCCCGACGCCGATGGCTGGTTCCGGGCCGAGCTACCGGCCGACGCTGGTCTGGATTACTGCTTTTCGCTCGACGGCGGCCCGCCGCTTCCCGACCCGCGTTCGCCGTGGCAGCCCGAGGGTGTCCACGGCCCCTCCCGGCGGGTCGGCCACGACGCGTTCTCCTGGAGCGACGACGGCTGGGCCGCCCCGCCGCTGGCCGACGCTGTGGTCTACGAGTTGCACGTGGGCACCTTCTCGCCGGAGGGCACGTTCGACGGCGCCGTGGCCCGCCTCGGCCACCTGGTCGACCTCGGGGTCACCGCGGTGGAGGTGATGCCGGTGGCCGAGTTCCCCGGCCGCCGGGGGTGGGGCTACGACGGCGTCGACCTGTGGGCCCCCCACTCCGCCTACGGGGGCCCCGGCGGCTTCAAGCGCCTGGTCGACGCCTGCCACGCGCACGGCCTGGCCGTGGTGCTCGACGTGGTCTACAACCACCTGGGCCCCGACGGGAACTACCTGCCGCAGTTCGGGCCCTACTTCACCGACCGCTACTCCACACCGTGGGGCGAGGCCATCAACTTCGACGGGCCCGACAGCGACCCGGTGCGGGCCTTCGTCGTCGACAACGCCTGCATGTGGGTGCGCGACTACCACGTCGAAGGGCTGCGTCTCGACGCCGTGCACGCCATCGCCGACATCTCGGCCACGCACGTGGTGGAGGAGGTGGCCGACGCCGTGCACCGGTTGGCCGACGACCTCGGGCGACCGGCCTGGGTCGTCGCCGAGAGCGATCTCAACGATCCCCGGGTGGTGCGGGACCCGGAGCTGGGCGGGTGGGGCTGCGACGCCCAGTGGAGCGACGACTTCCACCACGCCCTGCACGCGGTGCTCACCGGGGAGCGCACCGGGTACTACGGCGACTTCGGCTCACCGGCCCAGCTGGCCAAGGCCCTCGGCCAGGCCTACGTGTACGACGGCTGCCGGTCGGACCATCGCCGCCGCCGGCACGGGCGCCCGCCCACCGGGGTGGCGCCCTCCCGCTTCTTCGGCTACCTCCAGAACCACGACCAGGTGGGCAACCGGGCCGCAGGCGAACGCTCGGCGGCGCTCATGGGGACCGGCCGGCTGAAGATCGCCGCCGCCCTCGTGCTGTGTTCGCCCTTCGTACCCATGCTGTTCCAGGGCGAGGAGTGGGGGGCGTCGACGCCCTTCCAGTACTTCACCGACCACGGCGACGCCGACCTGGGCCGGGCGGTGAGCGACGGCCGGCGGCGGGAGTTCGCCGCCTTCGGGTGGGACCCCGCCGACGTGCCCGACCCCCAGGACCCCGGGACCTTCGACCGTTCGCGGCTCGACTGGGACGAGCCGGGCCGGTCACCGCACGCCGAGGTGCTGGCCTGGCACCGCCACCTCATCCGGTTGCGCCGCGAGGTGCCGGCCCTGTCCGGGGGCGAGACCGAGGTTCGCTACGACGAGGAGGCGGCCTGGCTGGTGGTTGACCGGGGGCCGGTGTCGATCGTGTGCAACCTGGCCGGGGGCGAGCAGCCCGTGCCTCTGGGCGAGGGCCGGCAGGGCGCCGCCCTCGATCCCTCGTTCGTGAGCCTCCTCACCGACGACGGACGTGCCGTGGTGGTCCCTCCGGAGACCGTCGTGATCCTGGGGTGACCCGGCCCCCCCTCGTTCTTTCAGCGATTTCCAACATCAGGCGTTAGAAATCGCTGAAAGAACGGGTTGGATGGGTGGGATCAGTGGGTGGCGGCCCAGGCGACGAGGTCGTCGGCGGTGCGGGTGTTGACCACGGATTCGAGGGGCACGTCGGCCTCGGCGGCCCGGGTGCAGCCGTTACCCAGCCATTCGAGCTGGCCGGGGGCGTGGGCGTCGGTGTCGATCGACACGGTGCACCCGGCAGCCACGGCCTGGCGGAGCAGGCGCATGGGCGGGTCGAGGCGTTCGGGGCGGGAGTTGATCTCCACGGCGGTGCCCGTGGCCACGCAGGCCGAGAACACGGCGTCGGCGTCGAAGGTGGACTCCGGGCGCCCGCCGCCTCGCCCCCGTCCGGCGGTGTCGGTGGGCCCCTTCGCCAGGAGGCGTCCGGTGCAATGGCCGAGGATGTCGACATGGGGGCTCTGCACGGCGGCGACCATGCGCCGGGTCATCTCCGGCGCCTCCATCCGCAGCTTCGAATGCACGCTCGCCACCACCACGTCGAGCGATGCCAGCAGCTCCTCCTCCTGATCGAGGGTGCCGTCCACGAGGATGTCGACCTCGATGCCGGTGAGGATGCGGAACGGGGTCAGCTCGTCGTTGAGGGCGGCGACAACGTCGAGCTGCTGGCGCAGGCGGTCGGGCGAAAGGCCGTGGGCGATGGTCAGCCGGGGGGAATGGTCGGTGAGCACGACGTACTCGTGGCCCAGGTCGCGCGCCGCCCTCGCCATCTCGTCGATGGGGCTGCCGCCGTCGGACCAGTTCGAGTGGGTGTGGCAGTCGCCGCGCAGGGCGGCGCGGATCTCCGCGGCCCGACCGGCGAGTGGTGCCGCCTCGGCGGGTGCCACGTCGTCCTCCAGTCGGGCCAGGTACTCGGGCACCCGCCCGGCCACGGCCTGGGCGATCACCTCGGCCGTCTTCTCGCCGATGCCCTTCAGATCGCGCAGGCGCCCCTGCTCGGCCCGGAGCTTGACGTCCGCCGGGTCTAGGTCGGACAGCGCGGAGACGGCGCCCCGGAAGGCCCGCACCCGGTAGGTGGGGGCGCCCGACCGCTCCAGCAGGTAGGCGATGCGCTCGAGGGCCTGGACGGGGTCCACGAACCGGGCAGCGTACCGTCGTGGGCGAGATGACCCATGTCGTGGTGCTCGCCGACACCCACATCCGCCAGGGCTCGACGCGCCGGATGTCCGACGCCGCCTACGCCCACCTCGACAGGGCCGACGTCATCCTCCACGCCGGCGACGTGCTGGTGGGCGACGTGCTCGACGAGCTGAGCGGGTTCGCGCCCGTGCACGCCGTCCTGGGGAACAACGACGCCGAGCTCGTCGGCCTGCTCCCCGAGACACGCCTGCTCGACCTCGAGGGACTGCGCATCGGGATGATCCACGACAGCGGGCCCTTGACGGGCCGGGCCGGCCGGATGCGACGGCGGTTCCCCGACGCCGACGTTGTGGTGTTCGGCCATAGCCACATCCCGTGGGACACCGAGGGGGTCGACGGCCAGATCCTGTTCAACCCCGGTTCGCCGACCGAGCGGCGGGCCCAGCCCTCTCGCACGCTGGGCACCCTCGACATCGACGACGGCCGCCTGGTCGCCCGCCACATCCATCAGGTGTGAGGCTCTACTTCAGCAACTCCTGGAGCAGTTGTTCGCACTCGGGGGTCGGGCTGAGGTCGAGGTCGCCCAGGCGGGCCTGCAGCCGGCGGAAGGTGGCGTCGACCTCGTCGGGCCGGAACTGCTTGGCGTGGAGGCGCATGATCCGCCGGTAGAGCTGCTCGGCCACCGGGTCGACCTCGACGGCGTGGGAGAGGGCGTCGAGGGCGCCGCGCACGTCGGCGGCCACCAGTCGGGTGGCGGCCAGCGACACGAGTACGTCGACGGCCCGCCGCCGCAGGTCCTCACGGGGCACGTCGGCCCACGCCCAGTCGACGCCGGCCAGCAGTTCGCCTCCGTACAGGTCGGCGGCGCTCTCCAGGGCCGCGGCCCACTCGGGGTCGTTGGTGCCGGCGCCGGGCTGGGGCAGCGCGGCCTGGAACCGCCAGAGGTCGACGTCGAAGACCGGTTCGATCCGGTAGCTGTCGCCGTCGCGCTCGACGATCTTGAGGGCCTTGGTGCCCGTGACGTTGCGGAGGAGGCTGCGCAGGTTTCCGAGCGCGGTCCAGAACCACTCCGAGCCGCGCCCCGGATCGGCCTCGGGCCAAAGGGCCTCGGTGGCCACGTCGAGGGTGGTGCCTTCGGGGTGGAGCAGGTAGAAGGCCAGCAGCTCCCGGGCCTTGGCCCGCAGGCCGCTGCGGATCTCCTCGCCGCCCACGTCGATGCGGTAGGGACCGAGCACCCGCACCTTGATCGGCGCCGGGGCGGCGCCGATCAGCACGGGGAACGGCTCGTCGGCCGGGTCGACGACAGGCGTCACGTCGTCGTCGGTGCGGGCGGCGGCGAGCAGGTCGAGCAGCTCTGAGGCGGGACCGAGCCCCAGGCTGAACATCCGGCTCCCGGCGAGGTCGGGGGCCACGTCGGGGGGGGCGACGGTGCGGACACCACCCCCGGGCTGGAGGGTGGCCACAGTGGATCCGGGAAGGGCCTCGCCGACGGTCAGCACGGCCACGCCGAGGGGCCGGCCCCGTCGAGCCAGGTCGGCTAGCCGGTCAGCCTGTTGAGGAGCCACGGCGGGTGTGGCCAGGACGACAAGGGGCGTGGCGTCGTCGGGGCCGCGGCGGCGCGCCAGCTCGTCGTCGATCAGATCGAGGGCGGCGGCCAGCCCGTCCGTCCGCTCGAGGCCGGGGAAGGGGACGCCGGGCGGCAGGAGCTCGCCGGCGACGACGGCCCGACCGGATGCCGGCTCGTTCACGGCGAGGAAGGTGGTGACCAGGGCCCGGGCCGCGTCATGGGCATCGGGGCCCACCAGGGCCAGGGGGCTGGTCGCGGCCAGGTCGACGGCCAGCTCCTGCCCGTCGCGCTCGGCCACGACGACGAACGCGGTCGCGGGCCGGCCCCCCCGCTCGGAGGGCCGCTCGGGCCCGCTACCCCGCTCGGAGGGCCGCTCGGGCCCCGCAGGATCGGCCCCGTTGGGGTTCCAGGCCAGGCCGGGTCGGGCCAGGGCGAAGCGCTCCAGGCGTCGGCTGACCTCGCCGGCGAAGGGGTCCTGCCGGAAGAGCCCGGCGGTGGGAGCCCCGGCCCGTCGCCGGCGGCGGCGGCGCAGGCGGGCTCGGCCGAGGGCGTCGCTCACACCCATGGCCAGCGTCGGCCCCACGGCCACCCCGGGGAGCACGCAGACAAGGCCGGACTCCTGTTCGGCCCCGGCGTCGGCGGCGGCGCGGTCCTCGGTGACGGTCTCGACCGCCGCGCCTCCGGCAGGGGCCTCCGCCGGTGGGGATACGGCCTCCGCCGCGGCCTCAGATTCGGCGCCTCCCAGGTCGGCGGGTCCTCGTTGGCTCCCGCCGGCGACGTCGGAGGCGGAGCCGGTCTCGGTCCGGTCATCCGCCGCCGGTGCGGGCAGGGGCGGGTCGGGAGGCGCGTCGTCGGGAAGGGGCGCATCGCCGGCCACGCCGGCCGGGCGGGTCGGAAGCGGGTCCGGGGCGACGGGAGGGGCCGCGACCTGGGCGGCGGTGACCGGTTCAGGCGCGGGAGGCGCCGGAGTCGGGGCGGCCGGCGCCAGCCATCGTTCCGCCGCTCGACGCACGGCCTCGTCGACCACGATGGTGAACCACTCGGCGGCCTCGTCCGGGGCCTCGTGGAGCTGCGACACCGGGTCGACCGCCCCACCGTCGTCCGCCGGCGCCGGGTCGGGATCGACCGCCAGGGCCGGGGTGAGGGCTTCGGCGACCGCGCCGGGAAGGGCCTCGGTGAGGGCGGCCCCGAGCTGGGCCACGGAGGCCCGCAGCTCGGCGACGGCGGCGCGGACGGCGTTGTCGACCGTCGTGGCCACGGCGGCCTGCACGGCTTCGGCCACCAACCCGGGCAGTTGGGTGCGGGTGTCCCGCAGGGTGGCGGACTCGTTGCGAAGCTGGGCCGAGCAGCCCTCCAGCTCGGCGAGCGACGAGTTGAGCTCCTCCTCCTGGGCACCCGTGCTGCGCAGGAGGGCCTCCTCCTGGCGGGCCAGGCGCTGAGAGAGGCTGCGCAGGTTGGCGTTCACGGCGTCGAACTCCCCGCGTAGCCAGGCCAGGACCTCGGCTGCCGGGTCGGCCACGGGAGGCGGTGCCTCGGCCCAGCCACGCCCGGCCTGCTGATGGCCGTCTCCCGGCTCTGCCGGGCCCGCCACCCCGCTCGAAGGGCCGCTCGGGCCCGCGGGCTGGGTCATCTCGGCCTCGACCTCGGCGGCGATCTCGGCCTTGATCTCGGCCTCCACCTCGGAGACGGGCGCGGGCGCCGGCTCGCCCGCGTACGGGGCATCCCGATCGCGGTCGGACATCACCGGCGCGCGCGCGGTCGACGGTGCCTGCTGAGGCCGTCGCGATGGTCGACGAACTGGCCCATGAAGCCGTGACACCAGGCCATGAAGAGGGAGCTTACCGGCCGTGCCGGAGGCGACCCAAGGCCGGATCGCCGGTCGGCCGGAAGGCTACGTTCGTTGGGTGAGAACCACGCCGGCGATGGACCGTCGCATCGACCTGGCCCACCTGCCCACGCCGCTCGAGCGGATGGACCGCCTCGGGGCCCACCTGGGCATGGCGCCCGGGCACCTCTGGGTGAAGCGCGACGACATGACGGGTCTGGCGGGCGGCGGCAACAAGGCCCGCAAACTCGAGTACCTGTGCGCCGACGCCCTCGACCGGGGCTGCGACACCCTCGTCACCGGCGGCGGGGCCCAGAGCAACCACGTGCGCATGACCGCAGCCGCCGCCAACCGCCTGGGGCTGGCCTGCACCATCGTCCTCAACGGCGAACGCCCCGAGCCCCCGACCGGCAACGTGGTCCTCGACGAGCTGCTCGACCCCGAGATCGTATGGGCCGCCCGGCAGGGTGAGCTCGACTACTTCGGCATCGAGGCGGCTATCGAGAGCGCCTGCCGGCGACTGGAGGACTCGGGGCGCCGTCCCTACGCCATGCCCATCGGTGGGGCCAGCACCGTGGGCGCCCTCGGCTACGTCCGGGCCGCGGTCGAGCTCCGGGCCCAGGATCCTCGGTTCGACCTGGTGGTCGTGGCCGACGGCTCGGGCGGCACCCACGCCGGCCTGGTGGCGGGGCTCGGCGACCACCGCGCCGTGTACGGCGTCGACGTGGGAGCGCGGCCCAACCTCGACGAGACGGTGCCACCCAAGGCCGCCGAGGTCGCCGCCCTCGCCGGTCTTCCCGCCCCCGTCGGCGATCCCGGCCCGTCCGGGCTTCCGGCGGCGGTCATCGACCACGACCGCTTCGGTGCGGCCTACGGCGCCCAGACCGACGAGACCCGCCAGGCCCTGCGCCTGGCGGCGCGCTGCGAGGGCCTCATCCTCGACCCGGTGTACACGGGCAAGGCCATGGCCGGAATGGTGGCCGGCGTGTCGAGCGGCCGCGTCCCCGTCGATGCCCGGGTGGTTTTCGTGCACACCGGTGGGCTTCCCGCGCTGTTCGCGGCGGGATTTCCGGAGTGGCTCAGGCATGGGTGACCGGTCCGCTTTGAGCAAGAGCATGAGACCGCCGTATGGTCGCGGCAGGATGGCCGACGAAACCGCAGTCAAGACCCGCAGTCGAATCTCGGCCTATGTGGCCCTGACGAAGCCACGGATCATCGAGTTGTTGCTGGTGACGACGGTGCCCACGATGGTGGTCGCCGAGCGCGGGCTCCCGTCAGGCTGGTTGATCCTGGCCACGCTGGTGGGCGGCGCGCTGGCCGCCGCGGGGGCCAACACCATCAACATGTACGTCGACCGCGACATCGACAAGCTCATGAAGCGCACGAGCGGCCGGCCCCTCGTGACCGGCGCGATCTCCCCCACCGCCGCCCTGGTCTTCGCCGTCCTCCTCGAGTTGGCCGCCGTCGTGGAGCTGTGGCTGCTGGTCAACCCCCTCAGCGCCGCGCTGGCGGTGAGCGCCACGTTGTTCTACGTGTTCGTGTACACGCTTTGGCTGAAGCGCACCTCGTCGAACAACATCGTCATCGGCGGTGCCGCGGGCGCCGTGCCCGTGCTGGTCGGGTGGGCGGCGGTGACCAACTCGCTCGGTCTGGCCCCCATGGTCCTGTTCGCCATCATCTTCTACTGGACGCCCCCCCACTTCTGGGCCCTGGCCATCCGCTACCGCGAGGACTACGCGGCCGCCGCCGTGCCCATGCTCCCGGTGGTGGCGTCGTTCGCCCAGACCGCCCGCAAGATCGTCATCTACACCCTGATCCTCTGGGCCATCACCCTCGTGTTCTGGCCGGTGGGGAACATGGGCAACCTCTACCTGGCGGCCGCCATCCTGCTCGGCGGAGTGTTCACCTGGAAGGCCGTCCAGCTGGCCCGCAGCGGCACCACCGAGCGGGCCATGGGCCTGTTCGGGTGGTCGATCACCTACGTCACCCTGCTCTTCGGGGCGATGGCCGCCGACCAGCTCATCCAGTAGTCCCCGCGGCTCCGTCACTGCCTGATGGTCGGCTGCGCCGACCGGGGCCGGCAGGCCCCGAGTCGATCCGCCGGGGGGCGTCTGTATAGAGTCCGCCGAGATGTCTGCCACCGACACCACCGAGGAGCGGGAGGTCGAGGCCCCGGCTCCCGGGGAGCCCGCGGTCTCCGACCCCTGGCCGGCGGCCACCAACCACAAGGTGGTCGGAACTCTCTTCATTGTGCTCGGCATGCTGTCCCTCGTCGCCACGGGAGTGCTGGCGCTGGTGCTACGGGCGGAGGTCAGTGGCTCCGACGTCGGCCTGATCGGCGACACCACCTACCGCCAGGTGTTCACCCTGCACGGCGTGCTCGGCGTGTTCGGGTTCCTGGGCCCCGTCTGGGTCGGTCTGGCCACCGCCCTGGTGCCCCTCCAGATCGGAACCGCCCGCCTGGCCTTTCCCCGGCTCCAGCCCATGACCCTGTGGATGGCGGTGGTGGGCATCGCCATGATCGTGACCTCGCCGTTCCTCTCCGGCGCGGAGGCGATCAGCGGGTGGTCGCTCTCCGACCCCATCCCCGAAGGCGGCGCCTTCAGCGGCGACGGTCCCGACCTGCTCATCCTGGGCCTGGCCGTGGTGGCCGTGGCCCTCGTCGTGGCCGCCGTCAACCTCATGGTCACCGTGATCAAGATGCGGGCTCCCGGGCTCACCCTGCGACGCACCCCGCTGTTCTCGTGGTCGGTGCTGGTCTCGGGGTCGGTCATGATCCTCGCCCTGCCCGTTCTCGTCGGGGCCCTGGTCATGCTGTTCGTCGACCGCCGCTACGACTGCCACATCTCCAACGGGTTCACCGGCTCGGGCGGCGGCGACCCCCTGCTCTGGCCCCGCCTGTTCTGGTTCGCGGCCTACCCGGTGCTGTGGGCCCTGCTGTTGCCGGGCCTCGGGCTGGTGTCCGAGATCGTCCCCGTCTTCGCCCGCCGGCGCATGTTCTCCCACCAACGGGCGGCCGCCGCCCTGGGGGCCGTCGGGGTGCTGGCCTTCGCCGGGTGGGGGAGCGAGCTGCCCGACCTGTCCCGGGCCCGAGTCCTGTTCGCCATCGGCGCCCTCGCCGTTCTTGCCCCCGTGGCGTTGCTGTTCCTCAACTGGCTGGCCACCATCGGCTCGGCCCTGCGGGAGCAGACCGTGAAGGTAGCCGAGCTGCTGAGCCCCCCAATGGTGTACGCCGGGGGCTTCATGGCCGTGCTCGCCCTGGGCCTGGCCGCCGGCGCCGTCGCCGCCGTCGGCGCCGGTACCGACCTCCACCGCAACTACTGGCAGGTGGCCACCCAGCACACGCTGTTCTTCGGGGCCGCAACCCTCGCCGTGGTGGCGGCACTGGCCTACTGGTCGCCCAAGCTCTGGGGCCACCACCTGTCGGAGAAGGGCAGCCTGCCCACTGCGGCCCTCCTGGTCGGGGGCATGGTGGTCACCTTCGGTGCCATGTTCGTGCTGGGTATCCAGGACATGCCCGTGCACCAGGCCGGGTTCGACGCCGACGGCGACTTCGGCTCCGCCAACCTCGTCTCCTCGATCGGGGCCGTCGTCACCGCCGTCGGTGTGCTGGCGTTCGCCTTCGACCTGGCTGTCAACGTCATCGGCCGTCGCGGCCGACCGGCCGGCGACGACCCCTGGTCGGGCCACACGCTCGAGTGGGCGACGTCGTCGCCCCCTCCGTCGTACAACTTCGACCGTCTACCCGAGATCCGCTCCGAGGCGCCCATGCTCGACCTGCGAACGACCCCGGCCGACTCCACCATGGATGCGTCGGGGATCCCGACGGCCACGCTGGACCGGGCGGCCCACTGATGGCCGTCACCGCTCCCGTCCGGGCCACGGCCCCGCCCGCCGCCACCCCCGGGACCTCCCTCCCCACCCTGCCCGCGGGGGCAGGGACGCCGGCGCCCGCCGGCCGACCGCATGGGACCACGCTCCTGGGCATGAAGCTCGTCATCGCCGCCGACGCCATGGTGCTGGTGGCCCTGCTGGTGGCCTTCTTCGTCATCAAGGGGAGCTCGCCGGTATGGCCGGCGAGGGGAGTGAAGCTCGGCAC
>JBPCJV010000257.1:0-3901 GCA_051004925.1 Acidimicrobiales bacterium
GCCCCATCTTGAGTTCAAGGCGGACGAAGTCGCTGGGATTGTCGATCCGTCGCCGACCCTCCCCGTCGAGATCTCCGAACCAATTCCTTCCTATCATCGCGATCAATACATCGCACTCTGCAATGGCGCGTGAGATGACCTCCGTGAAATCGGACCCGGGCTTGATGGTGTCAATATCCATGAAGACATTGTCCTCGCCGAGGCGCGCAACCAGGTCGGAGTAGAGATGACCTGCGTGGCCCGCCGTATCCTCCCGGCGGTAGCTGATTACGACGCGGAGAGGAGCGATGCTTGTCGCGCTCATGTTGCCCTGGTTACGAGCGCCAGGCATCCGACCAGATCCCCCCAAAATTGACGTCCCAAGGAGAACGGTAACAGAACACCGCCTCGCAGAACTGGGAGGAACAGACCGGGCCTACCGTTGACCGGGGCCCTGAGAGTGCAGTATCAGGCGATGCGGACGCCGTCGCGATAGACGGTGATGGCGCCGGTGGGGCACGCCTCGGCCGCCCTGACCACGTCGTCGTCGGGGTCGCCTCCGGCGTCGGTGACGGTGGCAACCTGGGTGGGGTCGAGGACGAAGGTGCTGGGCGCGGCGCTGATGCACGACTTGGTGGCGATGCAACGGGCCCGCTGCACCCGCACGTCGAGGGCCATCCCCCAGCGTACCTGCGCGCCCCCCGCCGCCCGCAACTACTACCTCCGGTACGGGTCAGACCACTGCATCGGCCTGGGGATCGTCCTCGAACTGGGTCTGGTGCATCTCGGCGTACCGGCCCCCGGCGGCGATCAACTCCGTATGCGTGCCCTGTTCGACGATCCGGCCGTGCTCCACCACCAGGATGTTGTCGGCGTCGCGGATGGTGGAGAGCCGGTGGGCGATCACGAGCGCCGTGCGGCCGGCCAGGGCGTGGACCAACGCCTCCTGCACGGCCGCCTCCGACGTGGAGTCGAGGTGGGCGGTGGCCTCGTCGAGGATGACCACACGAGGCTTGGCCAGCAGCAGGCGGGCGATGGTGAGGCGCTGGCGCTCGCCGCCGGACAGGCGGTAGCCCCGTTCGCCCACGACGGTGTCGAGGCCGTCGGGCAGGGACTCGACCAGGTCGGCGAGGCGGGCCTTGCTGAGCGAGTCCCAGATGTCGTCGTCGGTGGCCTCGGGCTGGGCGAAGCGCAGGTTCTCGCGCACGGTGTCGTGGAACAGGTGTCCGTCCTGGGTGACCATGCCGAGGGTGTCGCGGATCGCGTCGAACGACAGGTCGCGCACGTCGATCCCGGCCAGGCGCACCGACCCGCTGTCCACGTCGTAGAGGCGCGGTGCCAATGACGCGATGGTGGACTTGCCACCCCCCGACGAACCCACCAGAGCCACGAGCTGGCCCGGCTCCACCCGGAACGACACGCCGTGGAGAACCTCGGTGCCGCCCCTGGTGTCGAGGGTGGCGACCTCCTCCAACGATGCCAGCGACACCTTGTCGGCCGACGGGTAGGCGAACCGGACGTCGTCGAACTCCACCGAGACGGGGCCGTCCGGGACGGAACCTGCGTCGGGCTTCTCGACGATCAGCGGGGTCAGGTCGAGCACCTCGAACACCCGCTCGAAGCTCACCAGCGCGGTCATGGCATCCACGCGGGCGCTGGACAGGGCGGTGAGCGGGGCGTAGAGGCGGTTGAGCAGCAGGGCCAGCGTGACGACGGTGCCCACCTCCAGCCGGCCCTCGAGCGCCAGCCAACCGCCCAGTCCGTACACGAGGGCGAGGGCGAGCGCGGAGACGAGGGCGAGGGCGGTGAGGAACATCCACTGGCCCATGGCCGTGCGCACGCCGATCTCGGCCACCCGCTGGGCCCGGTTCCCGAACTCGGCGACCTCGTTGGCCGGGCGGCCGAACAGCTTGACCAGCGTGGCCCCGGGCGCCGAGAAACGCTCGGTCATCTGCGTGGTCATGGCCGCGTTGTGGTCGGCCGCCTCCCGTTCCAGGTGGGCCAGGCGCGACCCCATGCGGCGCGCGGGCAGCACGAACACGGGAAGGAGGACGAGGGCCAGCAGCGTCACCTGCCACGACAGCCCCAGCATCAGGGCGAGCACGAGTACGAGCGCTATGAGGTTGCTGACGACACCGGACAGGGTCCACGTGAAGGCGCGCTGGGCGGCGATCACATCGTTGTTCAGGCGGCTGACGAGCGCGCCCGTGCGGGTGCGGGTGAAGAACGCCACCGGCATCCGCTGCACGTGGCCGAACACCGCCCGGCGCAGGTCGAGGATGAGCCCTTCGTCGATCCTCGACGACTGCCACCGCTCGGCGATGCCCACCACGGCTTCGAGCACGGCGATGCCGGCGATGACCAGGGCCAGCCCGATGACGCGGCCCGCGCTGTCGCCGTCGATGATGGCGTCGACCACCCAACCCGCGAGCACCGGCGTGGTGACGGTGAGGACGGCGGTGAGCACGCTCAGGAGCAGGAACGTGCGCAGGGCCCGCCGGTGGGGGCGGGCGAAGTCCCAGACGCGCCGCAGGGTGGCGCGGCTCACCCGCCGACGGGCCTGTTCTCCCTGCATGACGCTCTCGAGCGCCATCCAGTGACTGAATCCCATGTCCATCGCGGACTCTCCTACCGGCCGAAGGGCGCTGGGCCCTGCGTGGGGCGAGCGTAGTAGCTAAAGTTAACTTGAAGTCAAGGACAGCGCGCTGATCAGATGGAACTCCAGTCTCGCCTGTCGGACGCCCGGCCGCTCCCGCTTTCCGGTCCTTTCCGCTACTCCGTCACCCGCCGGTAGGATGGTGGCGATGGAACGTCTGCCGCCCGAGCCGGCCAAGCTTCTCGCCGCCTGGATGGAGTGGGAGAAGGGCGAGGCCACACCGGGGCGCGTCCTCACCAACCTCAAGACCGCGGGCCTGCGCGAGGTTCTCGACGCTCTCGTGGCCCAGGCCGAGGCGGCTGCCGCCGCCGGCGTCGGGTCCCCCACGTCGTCTTCGTCCTGACCCTCCCGCTTCGCGTGCGTCCCCCGAGCAGGTGCCTGCCGACGGGTATCGTGGGAGGGCTCCCCCCTACCAACCCAGACGTCTCCCAAGGTGGTGCAGGTGGCTGAGATCGAGATCGGCATCGGCAAGTCGGGCCGCAGGGCCTACGGCTTCGACGACATCGCCATCGTGCCCAGTCGTCGTACCCGCGACCCCGAGGACGTCGACATCTCCTGGGAGATCGACGCCTTCACCTTCGGGCTGCCGCTCATGGCCGCGGCCATGGACGGCGTGGTCAGCCCGGCCACCGCCATCGAGATCGGTCGCCTCGGCGGGGCCGGGGTGCTCAACCTCGAGGGCCTGTGGACCCGTTACGAGGATCCCGAGCCCCTGTTCGAGGAGATCGCCTCCCTCGACACCGAGAAGGCCACCCTGCGCATGCAGGAGATCTACGGCGAGCCGATCAAGGAAGAGCTGATCGGCCAGCGCATCACCGAGATCCGCGAGGCGGGAGTGGTCTCGTGCGCCTCAATAACGCCCCAGCGCACCGGCCGGTTCACCCAGGCCATCCTCGCCGCCGAGCTCGACCTGCTCGTCATCCAGGGCACGGTGGTCTCCGCCGAGCACGTGTCCAAGACGGTCGAGCCCCTCAACCTGAAGCGCTTCATCCGCGAGCTGGAGATCCCCGTGATCGTCGGGGGCTGCGCGTCGTACAACGCCGCCCTCCACCTCATGCGCACCGGGGCGGTGGGCGTGCTCGTGG
This sequence comes from Acidimicrobiales bacterium, assembly GCA_051004925.1. Lineage (GTDB taxonomy): Bacteria > Actinomycetota > Acidimicrobiia > Acidimicrobiales > AC-14 > DATAQC01. The sequence continues at coordinate 3,721 of JBPCJV010000257.1, forward strand.
GCGTCGGCCCCGGACACGCCTGCACCACCCGCGGCGTGCTGGGCCTGGGCGTGCCCCAGGCCACCGCCATCGCCGATGCCGCCGGTGCTCGCATGCGCCACCTCGACGAGACCGGCGTGTACGTGCACGTGATCGCCGACGGGGGCATGAGCACGGGCGGCGACATCGCCAAGGCCATCGC
>JBPCJV010000258.1:0-11040 GCA_051004925.1 Acidimicrobiales bacterium
ACGCATCCGTGAGTCCGAGTACCTGCTTCAGCTGCGGGAGAAGCAGAAGGCCCGCCGCATCTACGGCGTGCTCGAGAAGCAGTTCCGGCTCATGTACGCCGAGGCCAACCGCCAGGGCGGCATCACCGGTGAGAACCTCCTGCGCATGCTCGAGCAGCGCCTCGACAACGTGGTCTTCCGGGCCGGATGGGGCGCCAGCCGCAACCAGTCCCGCCAGTTCGTGCGCCACGGCCACGTGCAGGTCAACGGCCGGCGCGTGACCATTCCCAGCTTCCAGGTGCGCAAGGGCGACGTGGTCGCCCTCCGCCAGAAGTCGCAGTCGCTCATCGTCATCCGCCACAACCTCGAGACCCTCGACCGGGCCATTCCGCCGTGGTTGGAGACGGGCGAACAGCCCATGTCGGTCGTCGTCCGCGACCTCCCGCTCCGCGAGCAGATCGACGTGCCCGTGCGGGAATCCCTGATCGTCGAGCTCTACTCGAAGTAGCCCCCGTCGCCGAGGCCTGCCGGCCTTGGCGGGACGTCAACAGGCGGACCGGCCACACCCGGTCCGGCCGCCGCAACCACCACCCCGTAGGAGCAGGCTGATGCTGATTATCCAGCGCCCCACCGTCGAGGCCCTCGGCGAGGCAGAAGGCAACTTCCAGCGGTTCGCCATCTCGCCTCTCGAACCCGGCTTCGGCCACACGCTCGGCAACTCGCTGCGCCGCACGCTGCTGTCGTCGATCCCCGGCGCGGCCGTGACCCAGGTGCGCTTCGACGACGTACTCCACGAGTTCGCCACCATCCCCGGTGTCAAAGAGGACGTGACCGACATCATCCTCAACCTGAAGGATCTGGTCCTGCAGGTGGAGTCCGAAGAGGCGGTCAACATCCGTCTCGACGCCAGAGGCCCGGGCGAGGTCACCGCCGGCGACCTCCAGCCCCACTCAGACGTGGAGATCCTCAACCCCGACCTCCACCTCGCCACCCTGGCGCCCAAGGGCCGCCTGGCTCTCGACATCACGCTCGAGCGCGGGCGGGGCTACGTGTCGGCCGAACGCAACAAGCACAGCGCGGTGATCGGCGTGATCCCGGTGGACTCGATCTTCTCCCCGGTGCGTCGCGTCGCGTTCAACGTCGAGCCCACCCGCGTCGAGCAGGCCACCAACTACGACCGCCTCACCCTCGACATCGAGACCGACGGGTCCATCTCTCCCCGGGAGGCGCTGGCTTCGGCCGGAGGAACCCTCCGGGCCCTGGTGTCGCTGGTCGCGGAAATGAGCGACGCTCCCCAGGCCTTGGAGCTCGGCGAGACGGGTTCGGTCGGCAGCGGTTCCCCCGACCTCGACCTGGCCATCGAGGAGCTCGACCTGTCCGAGCGTCCCCGCAACTGCCTGAAGCGGGCGCAGGTGAACACCGTGGGTGAACTGGTGACCAAAAGCGAGGACGACCTCCTGGCCATCACCAACTTCGGCCAGAAATCCCTCGACGAGGTGCTGGTGAAGCTCGACGAGCGGGGGCTGGCCCTGCGCGCCTCCGCATCGCCGAAGGTGGAGGGCTAGCCGATGCCCGGAGCACCCAAGAAGGGGAGGCGGTTCGGCGGCAGCGCCGCCCACCAGAAGGCCATCATGGGCAACCTGGTGGCGTCGCTCATCGCCGCCGAGGCCGTGGTGACGACCGAGGCCAAGGCCAAGGCGCTGCGGCCGGTGGCCGAGCGGGTGATCACCAAGGCCCGCAAGGGCGGCGTGCACCGTCAGCGCCAAGTCGTCTCGTTCATCCGTGACAAGGACATGGCCCACAAGCTGTTCGAGGAGATCGGACCCCGCTACGAGGACCGCCCCGGTGGCTACACCCGAATCCTGAAGCTGGGACCACGCCACGGCGACAACGCGCCGATGGCCCGCATCGAACTGGTGTGACCCGGAGCCCGGCGGGGGGCCCGGTCTCGCCGGGCCAACTCTCCCTCGGGGGTACCGACCCGTCGAGGTCGCCGGACGCCGAGCCTGCGCCGGATTCGACCCCGGCCCGAGCCCGGCCCGAGGCGCAGACGGCCGAGGCCGGCCCGACCGTCCGGGTGCGCCTCACCGTGGCCTACGACGGCCGCGGGTTCCACGGGTTCGCGACCCAGCCCGGCGACCTCCCCACCGTGGCCGGGACCCTCACTGCCGCGCTCGCCCGGCGGCTCGGTCAACCGGTGACGCTGGTAGCCGCCGGGCGGACCGACGCCGGCGTCCACGCCCACGCCCAGGTCGTGAGCTTCGACGCCCCCGCCGACCGTTTCGAGCCCGTCAGCCTGCAGAAGTCGGTCAACCGGGCTCTCTCCCCCGCCATCGTGGTGAAGGCCCTGGAGGCCGCCGCGCCCGACTTCGACGCCCGTCGCTCGGCCCGCAGCCGCAGCTACCGGTACACGATCCTCAACCATCGGTTCCCCGACCCGTTCTGGGCTCCGAGCGCCTGGCACGTGCCCGAGCCGCTCGACCTCGGCGCGATGCGGCTGGCTTGCGACCCGCTCATCGGCGAGCACGACTTCACCTCGTTCTGCCGGGTACCGCGGAGGATGTTCGTGGAGGCGAGCATGGTTCGCCGCGTGCTCGACGCCCGTTGGGTGCGCCTCGACGACGACGTCGTGCGCTTCGAGATCCGCTCCAGCTCGTTCTGCCACCAGATGGTGCGCTCGATCGTCGGCTTCATGGTGGCCGTCGGCGCCGGTCGCCGCCGAGCGGGCGACATGGCGGGCGTGCTCAGGGCGTGCGACCGCTCCGCCGCCCCCCACCTCGCCCCCGCCCACGGCCTGTGCCTCTGGGAGGTCGAATATTGAGCTCCCGCCGGCATCAGCCTCGGTAGGGAGGTGCCTCGCCCCAGCCCCAGTGGGGCACCGGCGCGTCGGGGACCACGTCGGCGCCGAGGCGGGAGTTCTGCAGCGCCAGGCGCGAACCCCACTCCACGTAGGCGAGCAGGGCCGAGCGGAACTCGGGGTCGTCGGGCAGGCCGGCGTCGTCGGCGGCCACCGACCTCGTCTCGACGAAGCGGCGGCCCTGCCGTGAAGGCGTAATCGCCGCCGGCCCACTCGAAGAGGGTCGGCGGCTCCGGCTCGGGAACGTCGCTTACCCGCCGATGCTGCTCAGCTCGTGGACCCCCGCTTGGATTTTTCCGCCTTCTTCGACTTCTTGGCCGCCCGCTTCTCGAGCAGGCTCTTGCCTTGTTTCTTGTTCTGTCCGGACGGCGGGGCCTTGTTTGCCATGACCCGAGCCTAGTGTCGGCCCGAGCCTGCGTTCAGGTCCCGAGGAGGTAGTGGGCCCACACCCCGGACACGACGGAGGTCTCCGCCGGGCAGTCGCCCTCAGTCGTGGCGGTCCTCGTCAGGTTGGCGGTGGTGGCCGTCGAACCGACGTAGCCGACGGGGGGGGAGAAATACACGTCGGCCCGGGGGTAAGCGGAGCACGTTGCTGCCGTGGGGCCGTACCAGACGGCGATCGTCGTGCTCACCGGTGAGAGCTTTCCCCAGCCGGCAGGCAGGTTGAGGGTGCCCATGGGCGTCCAGGTATCGGCGGCGTAGTCGTAGATCGAGGCGGCCCACACCCCGGAACCGCTCAAGTAGACGAACGGGAAGTAGAAGTTGCCGGTCGACCAGTTGAAGGCGATGCCGGTGTTGTACGTCGTGCCGTCGGGACCGGTGGCGCTGAACACCGCCAACTTGCCTGCCGACCCGGTGGCCAGTCCGATGACGCCGGTTGCCGAACTGCTGGCGAACCGGATGCTGTGCCCGTAGAGGTACTGCGGCGGGAGCTGGCCGGGGGCGGCGGTGGGGTCGTTGCCGATGGCGATCGAGGTTCCGATGCCGTCGAGCGGCGTGGGCTGCCACTGGTTCCAGTCCGAGTACGGCACCTCCGGCACCGCCGTGGAGGGCGGCACCGTCGTGGTCGTCGTCGTACGGGGCACCGTCGTGGTGGTCGTGGGCGGCACCGTCGTGGTGGTCGTCGTGCAGGGCACCGTTGTCGTGGTCGTCGGCGGCACCGTTGTCGTGGTCGTCGGACGGGGCACCGTCGTGGTGGTCGTCGTGGTGGGGGGCACCGTGACGGTCACGTTCTGCGAGGCGGCCTCGTCGAAGCAGGGGGTGACGCCCGAGCCCAGGTTGTCGGCGTCGCCGCTGTAGACGGTGCGCCACGTGTACCGGCCCGAGCGGGTCGGGGTGAACGGCCCCGAGCTGTAGCTTCCGCTCCCGTTGACGGCGACGATCGACGTGAAGATGGGCGGGAGCGAGCAGAACAGGTCGTCGGGGCCGGTCAGCGTGAAGGTGATCGTCCCGGTCGGGGCCACGCCGCCGTTGAGGGTCGCGTTGCCGCGGATAGTGGTGGGAGTCGACGCCCCGACACTGGTCGAGAGGAAGGTGGTGGCCTTGTCCACGATGACGGCGGCGGCGGAATCGGAGCAGAGCGTCGGGCCGGCCGCGGCGTAGGTGGCATCGCCGCTGTAGCTGCTCTGCCAGCGGTAGGTGCCGGCGTGGGGGGGTGTGTAGCGGGCCGAGTTGATCGAGGTGCCGGTGACGGCCACCGTCGAGGTGAAGACCGGTGACGCGCAGGTGGTGTCGCCCGGCCCGAACGCCCGGAAGGTCATGGTCCCCGACGGGGTCGACGCGGCACCGAGGAGGTTGGCGTTGGCGAAGATCTGGAGACCGACCCGACTGGCGGGGGAGGCGGTCGTCACCAGGCGGAGGGTCGTGGCGCCGGCGGCACCGGCGGGCGCACTGGGAGCGACGAGGCCGACGAGGGCGGCGAGGGTGATCAGGACAGACGCCAGCGCCACCGCGGCTCGGCTCCCTCGACTTGCTCCGGTGCTCATGGTGGGGCTATCGGCCGTAGCCCGAAAAACCTTGAATCAGCGCCGCCCACCCTGTTTGATCGCCGGCTGGCGACCTCGGGGTGGGACTCTGGGGGCACCGTCCCCCGGGTGGGTCTAGACTGATCCGGTTCAGCGCGCCGCTGTGTGGAAGGAACTCGCGTGCGTACCTACTCACCAAAACCTGCCGAGATCCATCGCGCCTGGCACGTCATCGACGCCGAGGGCCTGGTTCTCGGACGTCTTTCCACCGAGGTGGCCACCCTCCTGCGGGGCAAGCACAAGCCTATGTTCGCCCGGCACATCGACACCGGCGACCACGTGATCGTGGTGAATGCCGGCAAGGTCGTGCTCACGGCCAACAAGGCATCCAAGAAGGAAGCCATCCGCCATACGGGGTACCCCGGAGGGATCAGGCGGCGTCGCTACGACGACATCCTCGCCACCCGTCCCCAGGACGCCGTGCGCCACGCGGTGAAGGGCATGCTGCCGAAGGGCCCGCTCGGCCAGCAGATGCTGCGCAAGCTCAAGGTCTACGCCGGCCCCACCCACCCCCATGCCGCCCAGATGCCCGAGGCGCGCCAAGTGGCCCACGCCCGGCGCCTCGTCCCGTAGGAGAACCCGACCACATGCCCAAGCCGCTCGTGCAGTCCACCGGTCGTCGCAAGGAGGCGGTCGCCCGCGTGCGCCTCCGTCCCGGCACCGGTCAGATCACCGTCAACAAGCGGGCGCTCGACAACTACTTCCCCTCGGAGACCCACCGCATGGTGGTCACCGAGCCCCTCCGGCTCACCACCACCGAAGAGGTCTACGACGTCGACGCCACTATCGACGGCGGCGGCATCTCCGGCCAGGCCGGAGCCCTTCGCCTGGGCATCGCCCGGGGCCTGCTGACCCTCGACGAGGAGCACCGTGCCGCCCTGAAGCGCGCCGGCTTCCTCACCCGCGACTCGCGGAAGAAGGAGAGCAAGAAGTACGGGTTGAAGAAGGCCCGCAAGGCGCCTCAGTACTCGAAGCGCTAGCACCGTGAGGGGCAGCCGGCGGCTAGGCGGCGACATCCTGTGACGAGCCGGCGGTTCGGCACCGACGGCCTCCGCGGCGTGGCCAATGTGGATCTGACGCCGGAGTTGCTCGTCGCCCTGGGCCGGGCTGCGGCCCGCACGCTCGGCACCGAGCGTTTCCTCGTCGGGCGGGACACACGCGTCTCGGGGTCCATGCTCCTCGGGGCCCTGAGCGCCGGGCTCACCGCCGAGGGCGCCGAGGTGACCGACCTTGGCATCCTGCCCACCCCGGGCGTGGCCTGGGTGTCGGCCGAGGAGCGTCATCCGGCGGCCATGATCTCGGCGTCGCACAACCCCTTCCCGGACAACGGGATCAAGTTCTTCGCTCCCGGCGGAAGGAAGCTCTCCGACGAGGCCGAGGACCGCCTCGAGGCTGAGTTGTAGCGGCTCCTCGATGGCGGTGGCGGGGTGGTCCTGCCCCGCGTCGGGGCCGACGTCGGCCGGGTGAGCTCCCGCGACGGGCGCCCGGGCTACGTCCGGGCCCTGATCGCCACTCTCGAAGGCCGCCGCCTCGACGGCATGAAGGTGGTGGCCGACTACGCCCACGGGGCGGCCTGCACGGTGGCGCCCGACGTCCTGGGCGCTCTGGGCGCCGACGTGGTCGCCATCAACGACAGTCCCGACGGCACCAACATCAACGACGGGGCAGGGTCGAACCACCCCGAGGGCCTGGCCGCCGCCGTCGTGGCCCGGCGGGCCGACATCGGCCTGGCGTTCGACGGCGACGCCGATCGCGTCGTGGCCGCCGACGCCGACGGGAACCTGGTCGACGGTGACCAGCTCGTGGCCGTGTGCGCCGTCGACCGCCGCGACCGGGACCTCCTGGCGGGCAGGACCGTGGTGGCCACGGTGATGGCCAACCTCGGGTTCCGCCGGGCCATGGCCGAGCACGGTATCGAGGTGGTCGAGACCCAGGTGGGCGACCGCTATGTGCTCGACGCCCTCGAGCAGGGCGGGTGGTCGCTCGGCGGCGAGCAGTCGGGCCATGTGATCTTCCGCGACCGGGCGACGACCGGCGACGGCATCCTCACCGGGCTCCAGGTGCTCGACATCATGGCCCGCACCGGCCGGCCCCTCGCCGACCTGGCGTCGGTCATGACCCGCCTGCCCCAGGTCCTGCGCAACGTGAGCGTGGCCAACCGCCACGACCTGTCCGGAGCCCAGGAGTTCTGGACCGAGCTCGAGACCGTGCGCCGACGACTGGGCGCCGACGGCAGGGTGCTGGTGCGCCCGAGCGGCACGGAGCCCGTCGTGCGGGTCATGGTCGAGGCCCTCACCACCGATACCGCCGAGGAGGCCTGCGCCGAGCTGTGCGTGGCCCTGGTGCGCGCCCTCGGTGCCCCCGACCGCGTCGCCCCCTGACCGACCGGCGTCAACCCCACGTAGTTGTCGGCTCGAGGGTCGTCACGACCGCCCCGAACCCGACCAGAACGGTGGCAGTACGCTCGTAGCCATGTGCGGCATCGTCGGCGTCGCGGGAACGGATCCCGCCTTACCTGTCCTGCTCGACGCCCTGTCCCGCCTCGAGTACCGGGGATACGACTCCGCCGGCGTAGCCCTCCAGGCTGACGGGGGAGTATGGCGGCGGCGACGGCCGGGCAAGCTGGCCGAACTGGCCGGCGCGGTCGACGACGCCCCACTCGGGTGCACCACCGGCATCGGCCACACCCGCTGGGCCACCCACGGGCCGCCGATCGAGCGCAACGCCCACCCGCACGTGGACTGCGGCGGCCGTCTGGCCATCGCCCACAACGGGATCATCGAGAACTACGTCGAGCTGTCCGAGGAACTGGAAACCCTCGGCCACGAGACGCGTTCCGACACCGACACCGAGGTCCTGGCCCACCTGATCGAGGAGAAGATGAAGGCGGGATTGGCCCTCTTCGACGCGGTGAGGGCCGGCCTGCGCCGGGTGCACGGTTCGTTCGCGCTCGCCGTGATCCACGCCGACGAACCCGAGTTGATCGTGGCCGCCCGACGCGGGTCTCCGCTCATCGCCGGGCGCACCGAGGACTCGGCCCTGGTCGCGTCCGACATTCCCGCGCTTCTCCCCCTCACCCGGGAGATCTACGTGCTCGACGACGACCAGGTGGTGGAGGTCCGTCCCGGGTCCTTGACGGTCACCGACCTCGACGGCGCCCCGGTCACCCCCGCCCGCCGCCACGTGGCCTACGACCTGGCCGCCGCGGAGAAGGGGGGGTATCCGGACTTCATGCTCAAGGAGATCCACGAGCAGCCCCTCGCGGTGCGCGAGACGCTGCGGGGCCACACCCGGGCTGGTCGTCTGGTCCTCGACGAGGTCCATCTCACCGACGACCGGTTGCGGGCCGTCGACAAGGTGTTCATCGTGGGCTGCGGCACCAGCTTCTACTCGGGGCTGGTGGCCAAGTACGCCATCGAGCACTGGGCCCGCCTCCCGGTCGAGATCGACGTGGCCAGCGAGTTCCGCTACCGCGACCCCGTGCTCGACGCCAACTCGCTGGTGATCGGTGTCAGCCAGTCGGGCGAGAGCCTCGACACCATGGAGGCGTGCCGGTTCGCCCGCCTGCCGGCCAACAAGGCCGCGGTCCTGGCGGTGTGCAACGTGGTCGACTCCTCGATGGCGCGCGAAGCCGACGCCGTGCTCTACACGCGCGCCGGGCCCGAGGTGGGTGTGGCCGCCACCAAGACCCACGTCGCCCAGATCGTGGCCATGGAGCTGCTGGCGCTCCATCTCGGCGTGCTGCGCGGGACGCTCTACCCGGACGAGATGAGCCGCCTGGTGGAGGCCCTCAGGCAGGTCCCGGACCGGATCGCCTCGGTGCTCGAGGGCGCCGAGGCCATCTGCGACGTCGGCCGCCGCTTCGCCGACACCCGCGACTTCTTCTTCCTCGGTCGGGGGGTGGGCTACCCGGTCGCCCTCGAGGGCGCCCTGAAGCTCAAGGAGATCTCCTACGCCAGGGCCGAGGGGTACCCCGCGGGGGAGATGAAGCCCGGGCCCCTCGCCCTCATCGAGCCGGGCACCGTGGTGGTGGCCGTGGCCACCAGGGGCCACCTCCACGCCAAGGTGATGGCCAACATCGAGGAGATGCGGGCCCGGGGCGCCACCGTCATCGCCGTCGCCACCGCCGGCGACACGGCGACGGCCGCCCGGGCCGACGAGGTGCTGTGGGTGCCGCCCACGCCACCGGGCGCGGAGCTGCTGGCCCCGGCGGTCGACGTCGTCGCCCTCCAGCTGTTCGCCTACGCCCTGGCCAAGGCGAGGGGTCGCGACGTCGACAAGCCCCGCAACCTGGCCAAGACCGTCACCGTCGAGTAGCGCGCGCACAAGGAGGCCAACAGGTGGTGGGCATCGGCATCGACGCCGTGGAGATCGACCGGTTCCGGGCGGTTCTGGCCCGGCGACCGCGGCTGGCCGCGCGCCTGTTCACCGACGGCGAGCGGGCATACGGAGACCGCAACCGCGACCCGGCGCCGCGGCTGGCCGCCCGTTGGGCGGCCAAGGAGGCGGTGATGAAGGCGCTGGGGGTGGGGATCGGCGCCTTCGCGTTCTGTGACGTCGAGGTGGTGTCGGCGCCCTCCGGCGCCCCGTCCCTCGTCCTGCGGGGCGCCGCCGCCGAGCTGGCCGACAGCCAGGGGGTCTCCGGGTGGCGTGTGTCCCTCACCCACACCGACCGGGTGGCCGAGGCCGTGGCCGTCGCTCTCTGAAAATGATCCCCATCGTCACGCCGGAGGAGATGGGCGAGATCGACCGGTCGGCGCCCGAGTCGACCGACGAGTTGGTGATCCGGGCCGGGGCGGCGGTGGCCCGGGAGGCGGGGCGGATGCTCGGAGGCACCTACGGCCGCCGGGTGGTGGTGGTGGCCGGGAAGGGGAACAACGGCGCCGACGGCCGGGCCGCGGCAGACGTCCTCCGTCGAAGGGGCGTGCGCGTCCACGTGGTGGACGCCGCCGACGCGCCGGTGCGCCTGGCCACGTGTGACCTGGTGGTCGACGCCGCGTACGGCACCGGATTCCGCGGCGACTACCGGGCCCCCGACCCCGGCGGTGCGCCCGTGCTGGCGGTCGACATCCCGTCGGGTGTGAACGGTCTCACCGGTGAGGCCGCCGACGAGGCCGTGTAGGCGGCCCGCACCATCACCTTCGCTGCCCTCAAGCCCGGCCTCCTTCTCCATCCAGGGGCCGAGCGGGCCGGAGAGGTGTCCGTGGCCGACATCGGCCTCGACACGTCGGGCGCCGGCGCCTTCCTGGTCGAGGCCCACGACGTGTCGGCCTGGCTCCCCGAGAGGCCGGCCGAGACCCACAAGTGGAAGACGGCCGTGTGGATCGCCGCGGGATCGCCGGGGATGACCGGCGCCGCCCATCTGTGTTCCCGAGCGGCCATGCGAGCGGGGTCCGGCATGGTTCGCCTCGGCATACCCGGGTCCGGTCCCGACCCTGGGGCCCCCGAAGTGGTTGGCCGGGCCCTCCCCGCCGAGGGGTGGGACACAAAGGTCCTCGAGGAATCCGACCGGGCGACGGCCATGGTCGTGGGTCCGGGTCTGGCCCGCACCGCGGTCACCCGCGACTGCGTCCGCCGGCTGCTCGTCGACTCGCCGCTGCCGGCCGTGGTCGACGCCGACGGGCTCTTCGCCCTCGGTGGGCGGGACGAGGCGGCCGACGTGCTGCGCCGGCGTTCGGCAGACACCATCCTCACGCCGCATGCGGGTGAGTTCGCCCGCCTGTACGGCTCGGTGCCCGGACCAGACCGGGTGGGTGCGGTGCGCGAGCTGGCCGCGGCGCTGGGCGTCACCGTGCTGTCGAAAGGGTCCACGACGGTGGTCGCCGCTCCGGACGGCCAGGTGCTGGTGACCACCACCGGCGACTCGCGGCTGGCTTCCGCCGGTACCGGCGACGTGTTGACCGGGGTGGTGGGGGCTCTGCTGGCCCAGGACCTCGATGCGCCGCGCGCCGCCGCGGCCGGAGCCTTCGTGCACGGTCGGGCCGCCCGCCTCGGGTGGCGTCGGGGCCTCGTGGCCGGCGACCTGATCGACCTCCTCCCCCGCGCCATCGACGGGCTCGTCTGACCCCCGATTTCCGTTCCGATCAGGTTTCGGGGGACCCTGGGGCCCCAAAAACTGAACGGTTCGCCTCTCGGCTTCGGCTCGGGGCATGCCGAATGCCATGCCGTTTGGCCGGCGGC
>JBPCJV010000259.1:0-2755 GCA_051004925.1 Acidimicrobiales bacterium
GCCCTGCACCGCCATCCCTAGACGTTGGAGGTGGCCGGGCTCTCCCACGACCCGAAGCTGCTGGCGCTCCACCATGCCGAACACTGCGACCCCCTCCACATGGCGGTGAAGGTCGTCGACCCCCGCACCGGCGACGTGGTCGGCGAGCAGTGGGACGGGGCCGGGCTCGGGCTCACCGTGGCCGTGTGGTCGCCGGTGGCCGGCGACCAACGGCTGGCCCTGATCCACGAGCGCGAGGGCCTTGACCGCCCCGCCGTCTGGGACGTGGCGACGGGCCGGCGCCGGGACCTGCCCGTCGACCTCCCCGGCAACGTCGACGTGGCCGACTGGTGGCCCGACGGCTCCGCCCTGCTCCTCGTGCACGTTCACGAGGGCCGACACCGGCTCTGGCGCCTCGACCTGACCACCGAGGCCCTCGAGCCCGTGATCCACCAGGTCGGCACCCTGGCGGGAGCGGCGGTGCGCCCCGACGGCGAGGTGTGGCTGCAGGTCACCACGGGAGCGCTGCCCGCCACCGTGCAGACCGTCGACGGCGTGGAGGTGTGCGCGGCCCAGGGCGAGCGGGCCCCGCACGGTGTGTCCTACGAGCCCTGGTGGTTCACCGACCCGGCCACGTCGTTCGGCAACGCCGCCGACGAGGAGTTCGGGCTCGAAGCCGGCACCCCGTCGGGACCCGCGGGGCCGGCCGCGCTGCACGGCTTCGTGGCCACGCCGCCCGGGCCCGGGCCCCATCCCGTCGTCATGCTCGTGCACGGCGGGCCCGACTGGGCGTACTCCGACGCCTTCGACCCCGAGGTGCAGGCGTGGATCGACCACGGCGTGGCCGTGGCGATGGTGAACTACCGGGGCTCGACCGGGTACGGCACCACCTTTCGCGACGCCCTCATCGGCGACCCCGGCTTCCCCGAGGTGGCCGACGTGGTGGCCGGCCTCGACTCTCTGGTCGCCGCCGGGATCGCCGATCCCACCCGGGCCGTCATCAGCGGGGGGTCGTGGGGCGGCTACGTCGCCCTCCTGGCCGCCGGCCTCCACCCCGAGCGCTGGGCGGCGGTGGTGGCCGTGGTGCCGGTGGGCGACTACGTGCGCGCCTTCGCCGACGAGGCGCCGAGCCTCCAGGAGTTCGACCGGTCGCTGTTCGGCGGCGGCCCCGACGAGGTCGGAGACCTCTACCGGGAGCGGTCGCCCCTGACGTACGTCGACCGGGTGAAGTCGCCGGTGCTGCTCATCGCGGGTGAGAACGACAGCCGCTGCCCCATCGGGCAGGTCGTGAACTACGTCGACGCCCTCCGGGCAACCGGCGGCGAGGCCACACTCCACACCTTCGACGCCGGCCACGGCTCCCTGGTGGTCGACGACCACGTCAACCACATGGCCGCCGAGCTGGCCTTCGTGCTCCCCCACCTGGGCCTGCCGCTCGAAGTGTCGATGGAGCCGGCTACGGAAGGCTGACTCAGCCTGTCGCCAGCTCGGCCAGCTTGGTGACCGTCCGCCAGTTTCGGACGGTGGCCGGTATTCCGATGATTTCGAGCGCCTGCGGGAGCTTGCTCCGGCCCATGCCGTTCGGCAGGTGCATGTACACCTGGCGACCGACGATCTCGAACTCCTCCGGTGCGAACGCGTCCCGGTCGACGGAGTCGGCCGCGCCGGGGGCGGGGTCGCCGCCGAGGAAGGCCACGTGCAGCGTGGTCGGCTCCACGCCGGGATAGGGGTTGGCGGCCACGACCGCCTCCCACTCCGGGGCGCTGCGCAGCATGACCGGAACCGGGAAGCCCACCGCCGCCTCGATGGCCTGCTCGAGTTGCGCCCCGAGCTTGGCGGCCGAGCGGGACCGGTGGCCGAACACCACGTTGCCGCTCTGGATGTAGGTGGTCACCCGCTCGCCGCCGGCGTCGGCCACCACCGCCTCGAGATCGGCCATGGCGACCCCGCGCCTGCCACCGACGTTGATACCCCGGAGGAGGGCGACGTAGGTCGTTATCGGGGGGCCTTCCGCCGCGACGGGCGCCGGTCGTGCTCGGTGGCCCGAGCCTCGTTGGCCTTGACCTCGCCCCGCAGGCGGCGCCACGAGTCGAGCCGCTGCATCGGCAGCTCACAAGTGTCGGCCGCGGCGCGGACCGCGCACCCCGGCTCGCGATCGTGCTCGCAGTCGCCGAACCGGCAGCCCTCGGCCAGGCTGGCGATGTCGGCGAAGGTCTGGTCGACGGCTTCGGTCTCGGCCCACAGGCCGACGGCCCGTACCCCGGGCGTGTCGATGAGGCATCCCCCGCCCGGCAGGAGGTGCAGCTGGCGGGTGGTGGTGGTGTGGCGGCCCTTCGAGTCACCGGTGCGGACGGCGCCGGTGTCGGCCACGTCGCGGCCACAGAGGATGTTGACCAGGGTCGACTTGCCGGCCCCGGACTCTCCGACCACGACGAGAGTGCGGTCGACGGTGTGGGGCCTGAGCTCGTCGATCCCCTCGCCGGCCAGGGCGGCGACGGTGACCACGGCCAGGTCGGGGACGAACGTGCGGGCGGTGGCGGTGGCAGCCGCGGCGTCGGCGGAGACGTCGGCCTTGGTCAGCACCAGCAGGGGACGGGCCCCGGCGTCGGAGGCCTGCGTGGCCAGGCGTTGCACGCGTCCCGGCTTGAGAGGACGGTCGAGGGCACAGACGATCATCACGACGTCGACGTTGGCGGCGATGGGCTGGCTGAGACCGGTCGACGGATCGAGGCGTGGGAGCAGCGAGGTGCGCTCGAGCACGTCGACCACGCCCCCC
>JBPCJV010000260.1:0-6077 GCA_051004925.1 Acidimicrobiales bacterium
AGCACCCGCAGGAGGGTCGACTTGCCGCACCCGCTGGGACCCAGGAGGGCCAGGGTCTGGCCGGCCGACACCTGGAGGTCGAGGCCGTCGAGCACGACCAGGTCGCCGAAGGACTTCGTCAGGCCGCGGGCAACGAGGCGGCCGGGTTTCTCCCCCGTGCCGACCGGCGCCGTCATGCGTCGCTCCAGCGGATCAGCGGTCGGGCGATGACGCGCAGCAGGCGGTCGCCGGCGTAGCCGATCAGGGCGAACAGGAAGACGCCCACGATGATCTGGTCGGTGGCCCCGGCCTCGCGCGCCGCGATCATCATCGCCCCGATCCCGCGGCTGACGCCCAGCAGCTCTCCCACGATGACGCAGGTCCAAGCGAGGGTCAGCGACAGGCGCAGACCGGTGATGATCTCCGGGAGGGCGCTGGGCAGGTAGACCCGTCGCCACAGGCGGGATCTGGGCGTCCCGAGCATCCGCGCCGTCTCCACATACGCCCTGGGAACGCGGGCCACGCTGTCGGTGGTGGCGACCACCACGGGCCAGAGGGCGCCGATGAAGATCAGGGTGCGGGCCGGTGGCTCCCCGATGCCGAACTGCACCGCGGCCAGCGGGAGCCAGGCGAAGAGCGGCACGGCCCGCAACGCGTTGGTCGTCGGTTCGAGCAGGTCGGCCACCCACCGGGAGAGCCCGAGCGCGAGCCCCAGCACGAGCCCGACGACGACGGCCAGGAACCAGGTCGTGATGCACCGTTCGAGGCTGGCGGAGATGTGGAGCCAGGCGGCTCCCTTGAAGGGCACGATCCCCGAGAGGGTGACGTTGTTCTCGCCGAAGAAGAAGGCGTCGGCCGCGGTGAGCACCTGGTGCGGCGACGGCAGGATCGTCCGGGGTCGTAGCTCGAGCTCCCAGGCGAGCTGCCAGCCCAGCAGGATGGCCAGCGGCACGACGAGGCCGAGAAGGCGCCGCCAGCGGCGCCGGCCCGACCGTGCCGTGGCGGGTGTGGCGAGAACCCCCGAGACCGCCGCCAGCTGGGCGGCGGCGTCGTCGGTTACGACCGATTGGACCTCGTCGTCAGATCGTCCAGTACTGGCGCGCATAGAGGGCCTCGTAGTCGGGTTCGGCAGTCAGTTCCCCGTTCGCGACGAGCGCCTTCCCCACGCCGACGTACTGGTCCTGCCGGGCCGTGTCGAACTTCCACGCCGCGCCCACGTTGTCGAGCACCGCGGCGTACACGTCCTCCTGGTAACCGAACTGGTCGACCAGCAGGTTGGCCCAGACCGCCTTGTCGTTGATCCCGTTCGGGGTCAGGTACTCCGCCGCGTCCCGCTGCATCTTCACGGTGACCCGGCACAGCTCCTCGTCCTTCAACATGGCCGCTGAGGCCCACAGCGCGGTGTTGAGGTCGCCGAGCGGGGTGTCGTAGATGCCCGGCAGGCGCACGCCCGCACCGCTCACGACCGCCTGCGTACACGGTGGTTCGCTGCCGATGAACGCCTGGACGTCGCCCCGGGTCAGGGCGGTGACGTGGTCGGCGTAGCCGAGGGGCACCGCCTCGACGTCGGTGCCCTGCGACAACCCGGCCTTGGCCAGCACGTCCTTGAGGATGAGGACCGGCGATCCCGGCGGCGGGACGGCGACCTTCTTGCCCCTGAGGTCTGCGACCGTGGTCACCTCGCCCGCCTTGCCGACGATCCCGAGGCCTTGGCGGGCGACCATGGCGACGGTCTTGCAGGTCACTCCACCTTTGGCCTGGGTGAGCATCGGCACGTACGGGGACATGAGGCCGAAGTCGAGCGAGCCGCCCTCCAGGGCCTGGAGGATCTCGGCCGTCGAGGTGACGGGCTTCACGTCGACGGTGACGCCCGGAGGGGCGAACTGCTGCCAGTACAGCATCGAGGAGGCATGGTTCTTGGCGTAGACGCAGGTCTTGACCGTGGCCGTGCGGCCGTTGGCCAGGCCCACGGCCGGTGTCGTGGTGCCGCCGGTGGTGGTCTTGGGCGAGCTGGAGCCGCAGGCGCTGAGCGTGGCTCCGGCGGCCGTGGCGGCCGCGAGGCCGAGGAGGCCCCTCCGGCTCAGGGTGAAATCGTCGAGGCGCTCCATCAATCTCTCCTTGGCGGTGGTCGGCGGGTGGACATTGGCGGGCCGCGTGAATCCAGGGCGGCCTGGACGCTATGCCACAACGAAGATTGAATCTTGCCGCCCGGGAACCGCTCAGGCCAGTTCGGCCACCACGTGGTCGACGGCACGGGTGAGGATCTCGACGTCGTCGGGCTCGACGTTGGGGAACATGGCCACGCGGAGCTGGTTGCGGCCCAGGCTCCGATAGGCGTCGGTGTCGACGATGCCGTTGGCCCGCAGCACGCCACCCACGACCCCGGCGTCGATCGACTCGTCGAGGTCGACGGTGCCCACCAACGGGCTGCGCGACGCGGCGTCGGCCACGAACGGAGTGGTGTAGGAGGTGGCCTCGGCCCAGCCGTACAGCCGGGAGGCGGAGTCCTCGCAGCGCTTGGCCGCCCAGGAGAGCCCGCCGTTGCCGAGCAGCCAGTCGAGTTGTTCGGCGAGCAGGAACAGCGTGGCCAGGCTCGGCGTGTTCAGGGTCTGGTTCAGGCGCGACTGCTCGAGGGCCAGACCCAGGCTGAGCGACTTCGGCGCCCAGCGCCCGGTTGCGGTGATCCGCTCCACCCGCTCCACCGCCCGCGGGGAGCACAGGGCCATCCACAGCCCGCCGTCGGACCCGAAGCACTTCTGGGGCGAGAAGTAGTACGCGTCGAACTGCGCGGGGTCGACGGGCATGCCGCCGGCGGCCGATGTGGCGTCGACCACCACCAGGGCGTCGGTGTCGGCGCCCGCGGGCCGCAGGACCTCCATGGCCACGCCGGTGGAGGTCTCGTTGTGGGTCAGGGCGTAGACGTCGATCCCCTCCCGACCGACCGCTTCGGGGTGGGTGCCGAACGCCGAGGCGATCACGTCGGGCCCCTCGAGGTGGGGCGTGGCGGCCACCGCGGCGGCGAAGGCCGACGAGAAGGCGCCGAACACGAGGTGCTGGCTGCGCCCCTTGATGAGGCTGAACGCGGCCACGCCCCAGAACAGCGCCGCCCCGCCGTTGCCCAGGGCGACCTCGTAGCCGTCGGGGAGGCCGAACAGCTCGGTGAGGCCGGCGCGGACCCGGCCCACCAGCGATTTCACGGGCGCCTTGCGGTGGCTGGTGCCCATGACAGGGGCCTGGGCCAGGCGGGTCATGGCGTCGGGGCGGACCTTGGACGGCCCGCAACCGAAACGTCCGTCGGAGGGCCGGAGGTGGTCGGGCAGGCGGATGTCGGGCAATTCGGGTGAAGGTGTGCTCATTGCGTGCCACTATCCCACCCATGTCACAGCCTTCCGGACGGATTTCGAGTCGTGTCGCCGCCATCGAGGAATCGGCCACCCTGGCCGTCGACGCCAAGGCCAAGGCCCTCAAGGCCGCTGGTGAGGACGTCATCGGTTTCGGGGCCGGCGAGCCCGACTTCCCCACCCCCGACCACATTGTGGAGGCGGCCATCGCGGCCGCCCGCGTCCCGCGCAACCACCGGTATACGGCCGCCGCCGGCCTGCCCGAGCTGCGCGAGGCGGTCGCGGCCAAGACCACCCGCGATTCCGGGTGGGAGGTGGCCGCCAACCAGGTGCTGATCACCAACGGGGCCAAGCACGCGGTGTACAACACCTTCGCCGCCCTCTGTGACCCCGGCGACGAGGTGCTCGTCCCCGCTCCCTACTGGGTCACCTATCCGGAGTCGATCCGCCTGGGCGGCGGCGTCCCGGTGGCCGTGCCTACCGACGAGAGCACGGGGTTCCGGGCCACCGTCGACGCCCTGGAGGCGGCCCGGACCCAGCGCACGAAGATCCTGCTGTTCGTGTCGCCGTCGAACCCCACGGGCGCGGTGTACCCGCCGGACCAGGTCGAGGCCGTCGGCCGCTGGGCGGCCGACCACGGCTTGTGGGTCGTCCCCGACGAGATCTACGAGCACCCGGTCTCCAGCGACAACCACTTCTCGTCGATCCCCGGGCTGGTGCCGGAGGCGGGGGAGCGGTGTGTGGTGATCAACGGCGTGGCCAAGAGCTACGCCATGACAGGGTGGCGGGTGGGGTGGATGGTCGGTCCCGCCGACGTGATCAAGGCCGCCGCCAACCTCCAGTCCCACGCCACCTCCAACGTGGCCAACGTGTCGCAGATGGCGGCACTGGCGGCCGTCGGCGGCGACCAGTCGTGCGTGGCCACCATGCGCGAGGCCTTCGACCGCCGCCGCCGGCGCATGTACGAGCTGCTCGACGCCATCCCCGGTGTGACCTGCCCGGAGCCGGAGGGAGCGTTCTACGCCTTCCCCTCGTTCGCCGACGTGCTGGGCCGCGACCTCCAGGGGCGCACCCCCACCACCACGCTGGAGCTGGCCGACGTCGTGCTCGACAAGGCCAAGGTGGCCATCGTCCCCGGCGAGGCATTCGGGGCGCCGGGCTACGCCCGCCTGTCCTACGCCCTCGGCGACGAGGCCCTGGCCGAGGGCGTCATGAGACTGGCCAGCCTACTTTCCTCCTGATCGTTCTTTACGCGCAGAGCAACACAGGGTGTTGGAAATCGCGTAAAGAACGGCTGGGTTGGCGTCGCGGGGCGGGGTGGGCGACCATGGTCCATGGCCCGCATCCTCGTCACCGAGACAATCGCCGAACGTGGCCTCGACCGGCTGCGCCAGGCGGGCCACGAGGTGGACGTACGCCTGGGCCTCACCCCGGCCGAGCTGTTGGTCGAGGTGGCCATGGCCAACGCCGTCGTCATCCGCTCCGAGACCCAGATCACCGCCGAGGTCCTGGCCGCCGGCATCGGGCTGGTCGTGGTGGGCCGGGCGGGCATCGGCCTCGACAATGTCGACGTAGCCGCCGCCACCCTGCGGGGCGTGATGGTCGTGAACGCCCCGCAGTCCAACGTCATCTCGGCGGCCGAGCACGCCATGGCCCTCCTGCTGGCCCTGGCCCGCAACCTCCCCCAGGCCCACGGCGCCCTCAAGACCGGGAAGTGGCAGCGGACCCAGTGGACCGGCGTGGAGCTGCACGGCAAGGTGCTCGGCGTGGTGGGTCTGGGCCGGGTCGGCGCCCTCGTGGCCCAGCGGGCCCTGGCCTTCGGGATGCAACTGGTGGCGTACGACCCCTACGTGACCTCGGAGCGGGCCCGCCAGATGGGCGTGCAGCTGATGAGCCTCGACAACCTGGTGGCCACCGCCGACTTCGTGACCGTCCACCTCCCCACGACGCCGGAGACCCTGGGCCTCATCGGACGCGACCTGCTGGCCCGGGCCAAGCCCGGCCTGCGCGTCGTCAACACCGCACGGGGCGGCATCGTCGACGAGGACGCCCTGGCCTGGGCGATCAGGGAGGGCCTGGTGGCCGGGGCCGCCCTCGACGTCTTCGCCAAGGAGCCCACCACCGAGTCGCCGCTGTTCGCCCTCGACTCCGTGGTGGTTACGCCCCACCTCGGCGCCAGCACCACCGAAGCCCAGGACAAGGCGGGCGAGACCATCGCCGAGCAGGTGCAGCTGGCCCTGGCCGGCGACTTCGTCCCCTACGCGGTGAACGTCAGCGCCTCGGAGGCGTCGGAGACGGTCCGCCCCTTCCTGGCCCTGGCCGAGCGCCTCGGTGGCATCTTCGCGTCCCTCAACGGCGGGCTCCCCCCCTCCCTGGTGGCGGAGTACTAGGGCGAGCTGGCCGACTACGACACCCGGATCCTCACCCTCGCCGTGCTCAAGGGCCTGCTCGCCAGCGGCACCGACGACCCGGTGTCGTACGTGAACGCACCCCAGCTGGCCGCCGAGCGCGGCCTCGAGGTCAAGGAGACCAAGACCTCCGCGGCCCACGACTACGTCAACCTCATCACCCTTCGGGGAGGCGACCACGCCCTGGCCGGGAGCCTGTTCGGCCTGCGGGCCGAGGCCCGTCTCGTGATGGTCGACGAGCACACGCTCGACATCCCGCCGGCGCGCCACATGCTCATCGTCCGCAACGAGGACCGTCCCGGCCTCATCGGGCTGGTGGGGGTCACCGTGGGTCAGGCCGGGGTGAACA
>JBPCJV010000261.1:0-3975 GCA_051004925.1 Acidimicrobiales bacterium
CGTGGTAGCCGGGGTCGATGAAGTCGGGCCCCACCTTGGCCGAGGCGACGGACAGGCCGCGCCCGGAGAGGGCGGCCATGAGGCCCGTGGCCACCGTGGTCTTGCCGACGCCCGATGCCGTGCCGGCCACGACGATGCGGGGACCGAGCACGGGCACCCGGCGAGTCTGGCACCCCGACTCCGCCTACCCTGATCGCGAGATGAGGACGTCCGACACCACTGACGACACTGACGACACTGACGGCACGGGGCCCGAGCGGCCCTCTGAGCGGAGTGATGGTCCCACCGACGGCGGGGCTCCCCCCGACCACGGGGCCGAGCCGGAGGCCGCGGACGCCCCCCCACCGGCCACGCTGCCCCGGTCGGTGGTCAACATCCGGCGAACCCGCAAGGCGCTCTGGATCGCCGTGGCCGTGGCGCTGCCCGTCGCCATGCTCATCCTCGTGCTCGCCACTCGACCCTCGGCCCAGACCAGGGCGGTGGAATCACCCCTCCTGGGCAAGCCGGCACCGGCCGCCGCCGGTGCAACCGTCGACGGCGGGAAGGCGGCGCTGGCCGACTACCGCGGCCGGTGGGTGGTGCTCAACTTCTTCGCCACCTGGTGTGTCCCGTGCCGGACCGAGCATCCGGAGCTGATCCGTTTCAGCCAGGCCCACGAAGCGGCGGGTGACGCCGACGTGCTGGCCGTGGTCTACAGCGACAGCGCCTCGGCCGTGCGCGACTACCAGGAGGCCAACGGTGGCGACTGGCCCATGATCACCGATCCCGACGGGCGCATCGCCCTCGACTACGGCGTGGGCGGCGTGCCCGAGTCGTTCCTGATCAACCCCGACGGCGTCATCGTCTCGAAGCTCCTCGGCGGCGTGCGCGCCGTCGACCTGGAGCGCCTGCTCCAGGAGGGCAAGGCGCAGGGCTAGCCACAGCGTCGCGCCTACTGCGGGATGCGCAGGACCTGGCCGTCGAAGATGAGATTGGGATCGTTGATCTGGTCGCGGTTGGCCTCGAAGATCCTCGGATAGAGGCTGCCGTCGCCGTAGAAGCGACGGGCGATCTCCGAGAGGGTGTCGCCGGGCTCGACGGTGTACTGCAGGAAGCCGCTGTACGGATCGACGAGCGTGCGGCCGAACGTCACCGGGATGACCACCTTGTGCAGCTCGGTGCCGTCGGCCGCGGAGATCTCGAACACCTCGAGGGTGCCGAGGGCCACTCCGGGGACGGCCCCGAGGGGCACCTCGGCGTGGAAGTTGCCGAGGGCGCCGTTGCCGAGACCGGCGGTGATCGAGATGAGCGACAGCTCGTTTCCGGCCGAGTCACGGACGCGGGCGCTGAAGGTGGCCTCGAGGCCGGTGCCGATCCCGCACACCGCGACCGGGTCGTCGACGATGTCGAACGGCTGCGGCTGACGGACGGTGATGGGCGCGAACCCGGGCATGGCTGGACCTCTCGTTGGGACGCCGTGGGCGGGCCCATCATCCTGGCCTGGCGGGGCCCCGTCGAGCAGGACCCCCCGGAGATCGCTGCTACACCTTTGCCATGGACGTCGTGGAGGTCGAGGGCCTCCGCAAGGAGTACAAGCGCTTCCGCGGGCGGCCGGTGGTGGCGGTCGACGGTCTCGACCTGGCCGTCCCCGCGGGCGGGGTCTTCGGCTTCCTCGGCCCGAACGGATCGGGAAAGACGACCACCATCCGCTGTCTGCTCGGCCTGGCCCGGGCCTCCTCCGGCCGCTGCCGGATCCTCGGCGCCGACTCGCACTCCGACCTGCGCCGGGTGATCGGGCGGGTCGGCGCGCTGGTCGAGATGCCGGGGCTTTTCCCCGGCCTGTCGGCCCGGAGGAACATGGCCGTCCTAGGCCGCCTCGAAGGACTTGGCCCGTCAGCGGTACAGCGGGTACTCGACCGGGTGGGGCTGGCCGAGCGGGCCGACGACCCGGTGCGCAACTTCTCGCTGGGTATGCGCCAGCGCCTCGGCATCGGCATCGCCCTGCTCAAGGACCCGGAGCTGCTCGTGCTCGACGAGCCGGCCAACGGCCTCGACCCGGCCGGGATCAAGGAGGTCCGGGAGCTCCTCAAGGGACTGGCCGCCGAGGGACGCACGGTGTTCGTATCGAGCCACATCCTCACCGAGGTGCAGCAGTCGTGCGACCGGGTCGCCATCCTGTCGGGCGGGCGGTGCGTGCGGTCCGGGCCCGTCGACGAGGTGCTCACCGCAGGGCGGTCGACTGCGTTGATCGTGCGCCTGGCCGATCTCGACCGGGGACTGATGGCGCTCACCGAGGCGGGGATCGTCGCCACCCGCGCCGACGGCTTCCTGCGCGTCGACCTGCCCGCGGCCGAGGCCGAGCGGGTGACCCGGGCGCTGGTGCGCAAGCGCCTCTACCTCACCGAGCTGCGGCCCGAGGAGGTCAGCCTGGAGACGGTGTTCCTGGAGCTGACGTCGGGCGTCGAGAGCCCCGAGGTCCCCGGGGACGCGCCGTGACGGCCCTGCTGGCCGGCGAGCTCCGGCGGCTGCTCTCCCGACGGATGATCCGGGTGCTGGCCCTGCTGGCCGTGGCCGGCATCGCCCTCGGGGGCGTGCTCACGTTCCTCAGCACCGAGAAGGTCTCGGACGCGGCGTTGCGCCAGCGGGCCGTCGATGCCCAGGTACGCCTGGACCAGTGCCTCCGGGGCGTCGGCCCGCCGCCCGCCACGCCGAATCCCAAAGACAACACCCTCGGCCCCGGAGCCGACCGGGACGACCTCTGCCGGTACCGCTTCGACCGGGTCAGTGACGACCGGTTCAAGCTCGAGGACCTCACCGACATCCTCAAGGTGATCACCGCGCCGCTGGTGATCGTGGCCTGGGTGATCGGGTCGTCGAGCATCGGCGCCGAGTGGCAGGCCCGGTCGATCGCCACCCTGCTCACCTGGGAGCCGCGGCGGGCCCGGGTGCTGCTGGCCAAGATCCTGGCCAGTGTGATCGTGGCCTGCGTGTTCGCCCTGCTCACCTGGGCCCTCCTGTCGGCCGCCCTCCTTCCCTCGGCCTTCCTCCACGGGACCACCGCGAACACGGGTGGCGACTGGGGACGGTCGCTGGCCGCCGTCGTCGGTCGCGGCACGCTCATGATTGCCATCGCCACCGCCATCGGCTTCGCCGTGGCCTCCATCGGGCGCAACACGGCGGCCGCCCTCGGCGTGGGCTTCGCCTACTTCCTGGTGATCGAGAACGTAGTGGGGAACTTCCTGGCCGGGTTTCGCCGCTGGCTCATCCTGGGCAACTCAATCGTGCTGATCGACGGCAAGGACGGGGGAGGCGACGTGGCCGGGCGCAGTGTCCTCGCCGCCGGCATCTACCTCACGTCCGTTGCCGTGGTCCTGTTCGCCGTTGCCACCGTTCTGTTCCGCCGCCGCGATGTGGCCTGAACGACGACCGCGAGGAGGACCGATTGACTGACGCTTGTCTGGACGGCGCTGGGCCCGGTCGAGAAGCGGGAGAGCATCTCGGAGTGACGTCGTCCGGCCGGGCTACTCCCTACCACTTCCCGACCTGGGCCAGCCTGGTCGTGATCATCGTCGTCCTCACGGTCGCTGTCGGAGCGTCGGTTTGCGCCGGCCGGCACAGCCCCGCGGAGGGTGTATCGACGCCCGGTGGGGACGGTTCGCGGTAGAGGCCAGCCGGGGCGTTCGAGCTATGCCTGCCTGAACCGGCCCGGGTTCGATGGAGGCTCGTGCGTTGGATCGATCCTCTCATCTGCTCATCTGCCAGGTCCACGTCAGTCAGTACTCGATGCCCTTCTTGGCCTTGATGCCCCGGTCGTAGGCGTGCTTGACCTTGCGCATCTCGGTGACGGTGTCGGCCACCTCGATGAGCTCCTCGGGCGCGTCCCTGCCGGTGATGACCACGTTGGTGTGGGGAGCCCGGGCGCGCACCCCGTCGACGACGGCGGACACCGGCACCCACCCGTAGCTCACTGCGTAGGTGAGCTCGTCGAGCACGAGG
>JBPCJV010000262.1:0-6799 GCA_051004925.1 Acidimicrobiales bacterium
GGGAGGAAGGAGAAGATCCCACCGCCGTCGTGGTCCAGCACCACGATCTTTTCGTCGAGGCCCCCCCGGGACGCGTCGAGCAGACCTCCGAGATCGTGGGGGAGGGTGAGGTCGCCGCACAGGGCGACGACCGGACCGGCAGTTGCGGACGCGACGCCGAGGACGGTGGAGGTGAAGCCGTCGATGCCACTCGCGCCCCGGTTGGCCACCACCTTCAGCCCGTCGCGGGCGCGGGCGAAGGACTCCAGGTCGCGCACGGGCATGCTGGAGCCGGCCACGAGGGTGGCCCCCTCCGGAAGGCACCCGACCACGTCGCGGGCCACCCGTCCCTCGAACGGCTCGTCCCACGAGTCGAGCAGTGCGTCGATGGTCTGGCGCGCCGCGGCTTCGGCATCCAACCAACCGGCGAGCCACTCCGTCGCCGGGGCGGCACCGAGGCGGTCGGTCCCCGCCTCGAGCACCGCCGTCGGGTCTCCCACCACCCGCGCGGCCGCGGCCCGGCGGGGGTCGAGCCACGAGTGGTCGGGATCGACGAGCACCTGGCGCACGGAACCGTCGAGCCACGCGGGTGTGGCCCGGCCGGTGGGCATGGCCCCGAGACGCACGACCAGGTCGGGGCGGTGGTCGTCGGCAAAAGGGCCGTGACGCAGCAGGGCGTCGTAGGTGGAGACGGCATGCGGGCCGGTGCGCAGGCCGGAGATGGTGTCGGCCAGCACCGGCCAGCCGGCGGCGGCGGCGAAGCGCGTGACCGCGGCCGGCTCGGCCCCCGCCCCCCACCCGGCGACGAGCACGCCGCGGGAGGTGCCCCTGACCGACTCCGCCAGGCGTTCGACGTCATCGGGGTCAGGCGGGCGCCGGTTGGAGGTGGACACGACCCACGGCGCCCCGTCGGCCCGTCCCGGGGCCTCGACCAGAGGCGCGCCCGTAGGCACCAGTGGTTCACGGAAGGCGAGGTTGAGGTGCACGGGGCCGGCCGGGGGCCCGAGGGACTCGGCCACGGCGCGCGCCGCCACCGACCGCCAGTAGACGCCCACGTCCGGACGGTCATCGGGGACGCCGACGTCGACGAACCACCGGACGGCGTCGCCGAAGAGCTTGACCTGGTCGATGGCCTGGCTGGCGCCGGTGTCGCGCAGTTCGGGGGGGCGGTCGGCGGTGCACACCAGCAGCGGGGCCCGGCCCTGGTGGGCCTCGATCACGGCGCCGTGCAGCAACGTGGCCGCCGAGCCCGAGGTGGTGAGGACGACCGTGGGCCGGCCGGAGGCCTTGGCCGCGCCCAGGGCGAACGCGGCGGCGGAGCGTTCGTCGAGGAAGACCTCCACCCGGACCCGGGAGTCGCCGGCCAGGGCCAGGGCCAGGGGCGCCGAACGCGACCCGGGCGACACCGCGGCGACGGCCACGCCGGCCCGGGCCCACTCGTCGACCAGGGCCCGGGCGAAGGCGGTGGCCGCGTCTCTGGCGGTGTCGTCGGTCATGGGGCCACAATCGCCCCGTGTTGCACCGGGTGGTGACCGGCGCCGTCGAGGCGGGCGCAGGGGAGACGGAAGCGGGCCCTAGCGGCACTCTGAGCGGGGTGACAACAGGCCGGGTCGTGCTGGTGCACGGCTTCACCCAGACCGGTCGCAGCTGGGAGGCGACGATCCCCAACCTGGCCCGACGGCGCCAGGTCGTGGCTGTCGACCTTCCCGGCCACGGCGGCTCTGCGGCCGTGCGCCTCGACTTCGTGGAGACGGTCGCCGCCCTCGGCGAGGCGGGGGGCCGGGGGGCCTACGCCGGCTACTCGATGGGTGGGCGCCTGTGCCTGCGGCTGGCCCTCGACCGCCCCGACCTGGTGACGGCCCTGGTGCTCACCGGAGCCTCGCCCGGCCTGGCCGACCCCGACGACCGGGCGGACCGGCGGCGCGACGACGACGCCCTGGCCGCCGGCATCGAGGTGGACGGCACCACCGCCTTCGTCGACCGGTGGCTGCGACAGCCGTTGTTCGCCGGCCTGCACCCCACCCCGGCCGACCTGGCCGCCCGGCGCGCCAACCCGGCCGAAGGACTGGCCGCCTCCCTCCGGGCCCTCGGCACAGGGGCCCAGGACCCTCTGTGGCAGAGGCTCGGGGATCTGGCCATGCCCGTGCTGTTGCTGGTCGGCGAGAACGACCTGAAGTTCGCGGCCCTGGCCGAGGAGATGGCCTCCGCCATCGCGGACCACACGGTGGCGCGGATCCCGGGTGCGGGCCACGCCGCCCACCTCGAACGGCCGGCCGAGTGGACCGCGGTGGTGACGGCGTTCCTCGACACCCATCACGCCTCGTAACGGTCGAGCAACACAGGGTCGGGAACCGGGCGGCGCACGACGAGCTGGCCGCCCACCGGCACCAGGGGGTCGGTCACCACGTCGCCGGCGAGGAGGACGGCGGTGCCGAGGCCGCAGGCCCAGGGCAGCTCCGGGAGGGCGGCGGCCAGGGCCAGACCGGCGGCGATGCCCACCGACGTCTCGTAGAGCGACGACACCACCGCAGGGACACCGGCGGCCTCGGCCACCGCCATGGCCGCGGCCACGCCGCCCAGCGGTTGCACCTTCACCACCAGGGCGTCGGCGGCGTCCAGTCGGGCGAGGGCATGAGCGTCGTCGAGGTCGCGCACGCATTCGTCGGCCGCTACGGGCATCGGCACCCGGCGGCGGACGCGGGCCAGGTCGTCGAGGGACGCCACCGGTTGCTCGGCCAGCTCCAGGTCGTACGACGACATGGCCCTCAGTCGGGCGACGGCGACGTCGGTGTCCCACGCCCCGTTGGCGTCGACCCGCACGGCCACCCCCGGCCCGACGGCCTGGCGCACGGCCGCCACGCGGTCGAGGGACCCGTCGTCACCGACCTTGACCTTCACGCAGGCGAAGCCCTCGGCCACCGCACCGGCGGCCGCGGCCGCGGCCTCCTCCGGCGCGAGGGCCGGCACGAGGGCGTTCACCACCACCCGTTGCCTCCGCGGTGAGGGCCACGTGCCCCAGCCCGCCTCCTCGGCCGCCCGCCGGGCGGCGCGAGGATCCACCGGATACCCGGGCGGCGGCGTGGTGACCTCCCCCCACCCCGAGGGGCCCTCGATCAGGACGGCAGCCAGCTCCGACATCCCGGCTACGGGAGCCCTGAACGGCACGGCGACCCGGTGCTCGCGGTGCGGTCGGCGAAACGCCGCAGCCGTCAGAGCCACAGGCCCACAGCCAGCAGGACGGCCACGATCAACTGGAGGCGCGCGGTTCCGACGAGCGCGGCCACCAGGGCCGAGGCGTTGCCGCGGGCCGCCACGATGCGCAACGGGCCGACGGCGAGGGGGGCGGCCAGCAGCACCAGCAGGGCGCCGGGGGCCAGGCCGACCAGCGCGGCACCCGCACTCAGCCCGCCGATCACGCAGGCCCCGTAGAGCTGACGGGCGCGCGACGCGCCGATACGCACGGCCAGCGTGCGCTTGCCGGCCACGGCGTCGGTGTCGACGTCGCGCAGGTTGTTCACCACGAGGATGGCGCAGGCAAGCAGGCCCACCGACACCGAGGCGCCCACGGCCAACCACGGCACCCGCTCGATCTGCACGTAGGCCGAGCCGCACGTGGCCACGAAGCCGAAGAACACCAGGACCGAGAGCTCGCCCAGCCCGGCCGAGGCGTACGGGCGCGGCCCCCCGCTGTAGAGCCCAGCCGCAGCGATGGCCGCCACCCCGACCAGCAGAAGGCGCAGATCGACGACAACTGCGAGCACCAACCCGGCGAGACCGGCGACGAGGAAGGCGGCCAGCGCCGCCATCTTCACCGACTGCGGCGAAGCCAGACCGGACGCAGTGAGGCGCACCGGCCCCTTCCGCTCGACGTCGACCCCCCTCACCCCGTCCGAGTAGTCGTTGGCAAAGTTCACGCCGACCTGCAGAGCGAGCGAAACGATCAAGGCAAGAAGGGCCCGCCAGGCGATGAAGTCGCCGTAGCGAGAAGCCGCCGCAGTACCGACGAGAACCGGAGAAAGGCCAGCCCCGAGAGTCTTCGGCCGCGCCCCTTGGAACCAAAGAGCCAGCGAGGGTTTGACTTTCATCTCAACCTCAGCCACGTGGAGAA
Source organism: Acidimicrobiales bacterium (assembly GCA_051004925.1). Classification (GTDB taxonomy): domain Bacteria; phylum Actinomycetota; class Acidimicrobiia; order Acidimicrobiales; family AC-14; genus DATAQC01. The sequence goes on from JBPCJV010000262.1 coordinate 4,088, forward strand.
GGGCGCGGGGGGAGGAACGGAGGTGGGACGGGTGGCCCGTAGGGAGGGGCCCCCGCGGGGCAGGGGCCCCACGGGGAGGGGCCCTGAGGGACAGGCCCCGTCCCACCGGGGGAGGAACAAGATCACGGCCGACGGGGAAAACGGGAAAAATCAGGCGTCCGCTTCTCCACGTACGCGTCCCTCCCCTCCTGGGCCTCCTCCGACAGGTAGTAGAGCAAGGTCGCGTCACCGGCCAGCTGCTGTACCCCCGCCAGGCCGTCGGTGTCGGCGTGGAACGAGGCCTTCAACATGCGCAGGGCCAGGGGGCTGTGCTGGAGGATGCGCCGGCACCACGCCACCGTCTCCTGCTCCAGGTCGGCGAGGGGCACCACCTTGTTCACCAGGCCCATGGCCAGGGCGTCGGCCGCGTCGTACTGCTCGCACAGGAACCAGATCTCCTTGGCCTTCTTCTGGCCGACGGTGCGGGCCAGCAGACCGGCGCCGTACCCGCCGTCGAACGACCCCACCCGCGGCCCGGTCTGGCCGAAGCGGGCGTTGTCGGCGGCCACCGTGAGGTCGCACACCAGGTGCAGCACGTGGCCGCCGCCGATGGCGTAGCCGGCCACCATGGCGATCACCGGCTTGGGCAGGCGGCGGATCTGCACCTGCAGGTCGAGCACGTTGAGCCGGCCCACGCCGTGGGCGTCGCGGTAGCCGTCGTCGCCGCGCACCTTCTGGTCGCCGCCCGAGCAGAAGGCCAGCGGCCCCTGGCCGGTGAGGACGACCACGCCGACCTCGGGATCGTCCCGGGCCTTCCCGAAGGCGTCGACCAGCTCGAACACGGTCTGGGGCCGGAAGGCGTTGCGCACCTCGGGGCGACAGATCGTCACCTTGGCCATGCCCTCGGCCACGTCGTAGCGGATGTCGCCGTAGTCCCCCCGGCTCTCCCAGGCCGCTGCCGGCCGAATGCTGTCGTCGTCCACGGGCGTCATTACTCCTAGAACGATCACTCCTACGAACCCCGCTACCGTAGCGGGCCATGGCCGAACGCAGCGAAGGATCCCTCACCGCCGTCGTCATCGACGGCCCGGCCGCAGCCGAGGCGTTGGTCGAGGAATGGAACGAGGGCCGCGCCGTGCTGCCCCTCGACCCCAGAGCGCCCAGGCCCGAGCACCGTAAGCTCCTGGCCGAGCTCCGCCCCACCCACCTGCACGGCGAATGGGGTGTCCGGGCCCTTCCCGGCGGCCTGCCGGTGGCGCCGGAGGTGGCGGCCGTCGTGGCCACCTCGGGCACGGCCGGCGATCCGAAGGGCGTGGAACTGACCTGGGCGGGACTGGAAGCCTCCGCCGGCGCCGTGGCGGAGGTTCTCGGGAACAGCCGTTGGCTGTGCTGCCTGCCACTGTACGGTGTGGGGGGACTCGGGGTCGTCGCCCGGGCCTGGTCCACGGGCGACCCGGTCGAGGTGGTTGCCCGCTTCGACACTGCGGCCGTGGCCGAGACCAGGGCCAAGCTCGTGTCGCTCGTGCCCACCACGTTGCGCCGCTGCCTCGACGACGGCGTCGACCTCGAGCGCTTCTCCCGGGTCCTGGTGGGCGGTGCCGGGCTGGATTCGGCCCTGCGGGCCCGGGCCGAGCTGGCCGGAGCCGTCGTCGTCTCCAGCTACGGGCTGACCGAGACCTGGGGGGGCGTGGTGCACGACGGGCATACCCTTGCCGGGGTCGAGGTGCGCCTGGGCGCCGACGGCGAGATCGCCCTGCGGGCGCCGATGGTGATGCTGGGCTATCGGCTGAGGCCCGACGACACCGCCGCCGTGCTGTCCGGCGACGGGTGGCTCCGTACCGGCGACGTCGGGGTGCTCGACGACGGGGGAGCGCTCCGCATCGTCGACCGCCTGCGCGACATCATCGTGAGCGGAGGCGTCAACGTCAGCCCCACCGAGGTCGAAGGCGTGCTGGCCGACCATCCCGGTGTCGCCGACGTCGGGGTGGCCGGCACCGCCGACCCCGAGTGGGGAGAGCGGGTGGTGGCCCACGTGGTGGCTGCGGATCCGGCCGAGCCGCCGAGCCTGGCCGAACTGCGGGACTTCGCGGCCGAGCGCCTCTCGGCCGCCAAGCTCCCCCGCGCGGTGGTGCTGGTCGACGAGGTGCCCCGCACGCCGGGCGGCAAGCCCGTCCGGCGGCTGCTTGGCTCTGCCTCCCGCGCAGAGGGCCGCTCGGGTCCAGCCGAATAGCGCCACGGGGCTCCGGGTACGATCGGACACATGACCAGTTTCTCCATGTCCAAGGGCAACGAGCGCCCGAAGTCGCAGGCCGAAGAGGAAGAGGAGGAGGAGCAGCGCATGAAGGACGAAGCGTTGGGTGACGACGACGTCGTCGACGTCGAGGCCGAGCGCAAGGCCACCAAGACCGACGAGATCCTCGACCGCCTCGACCGGGAGCTCGTCGGCCTGGTGCCGGTCAAGACCCGTATCCGGGAGATCGCCGACCTGCTGGTGGTCTACCGCCTGCGCCGCAATTTCGGCATCGACTCGAGCCGGCCCACCCTGCACATGTCGTTCACCGGCAGCCCGGGCACGGGGAAGACCACCGTCGCCATCCGCATGGCCGAGTTGCTGAAGTCGCTCGGCTACCTCGGCAAGGGTCACCTCACACAGGTCACCCGTGACGACCTAGTGGGCCAGTACATCGGCCACACCGCCCCCAAGACCAAGGAGGTCCTGAAGCGGGCCATGGG
>JBPCJV010000263.1:0-2669 GCA_051004925.1 Acidimicrobiales bacterium
GTACATGACCGTCCTGGCCTCGTCGCCCAAGATCCTCGACGCCGCGACCGCGCAGAAGAGCGTGTTCGTCGTGCCCCCCACCCTCCCGGCGTACTCGTTCTCGGTGGCCGACGAGCTTGTCCAGCAGGGGTTCAAGCGGCCGGCCATCCTCCACGCCGCCGGCACCTACGGCGACGGCATCGCCGACTACTTCGTGCAGCGTCTGAAGGAGAAGGGCCTCGAGCCCGTGGCCAACGAGACCTTCCAGTTCGGCGACGCCAGCTTCACCACCCAGCTCGGACGCATCAAGGCTCAGGGACCGGACTCGCTGGTGATGGTGGGCCTGGCCACCGACGACGCCCTGATCGTCAGGCAGGCGGAGCAGCTCGGGCTCGACGTCGCCGTATTCGACCCCGGTGGGATCACCTATGCCGACTCGTTCCTGGCCGACGCCGGGCCGATGGCCAACGGTGTCGTCGGCAACACGCCGACCGATGCCCTGCGCAACACCCCTGCCGCCGTTGCCCTCCGCCAGGCCTACATCGCGGCCACCCAGGAGTCGGTGGTGCCCGACCCGGCGGTGTTCGCCTACGAGGGGGTCCTCGCGGTGGCCGCCGGATTCGCCGACGGGGCCGCCACCCGCCTCGACCTCTCCGACCACATCCACGCCATCTCCATCGCCGACACCGGCGTGGGCCCGCTCAAGTTCGGGCCCGACGGATCGCGCCTGGGCGGCAGGCTCTACATCTTCCAGATCGTCGGCGGCGTACCCGTCTTCACCACCGGCTACGAACAGACTGGCCCCATGGCCGTCGCGGAGATCAGGCTGGAGCGGTGACCCGTCCACGCCGCGTCCCCCGTCTGACGGTGTCGGACGCGGCGAGGCGGCGCGCCGGGCGGGCTCCTGTCCCCCGCTCAGGGGGTCGCTCGAGCCCTTCCCCGTGCCGCGTCGGGTGCCGCCGTGGTGCTGGTGGAGCAGAACGTGGAGCTGGCCCGCAGCCTCGCCTCCCGGACCCTCCGCATGCACGACGGCGCGCCCGTCGAGCTCTCTACTTGATCGGCTCGATGCCCAGGTCCTTGTATGTCGCCAGGGGGGCGTAGGCGATGCCCCGCTCGGCGAGGGCCCGGCCGGCGGCGTCGCCCCTGTCGAGGAGGGTGACGGCCAGTACGGCGCGGGCACCGGTTGCCTCGACGGCGTCGAGGGCCAGGAGCATCGACCGCCCCGTGGTCACCACGTCCTCAACGACGACCACCGCGGTGGCCGGGCCCAGCGCGGCGCCTTCGATCAGCTTCTGGCGGCCGTGGGCCTTGGCCTCCTTGCGCACCGAGAACCACCCGGCTCCCGACACCACGGCCACGGCGCGGCCGAGGGGGTCGGCGCCCATGGTGAGCCCGCCGACAGCGTCGAAGGCGATGCCCCGCTCCTCGGCCTGGGCGACGACCGCCTCCGCGGCCAGACGAAGCTGGGCCCCCGCCGCCAGGGCGCGCTTGCCGTCGACGTAGTCGTGGCTCCAGTCACCCGACGAGAGCTGGAACGCCTCGTCGCGACGGACATACCCCTGTTCGCGCACCACCTCGAGCACCCGTCGCCGAAGTTCGGCCGCCCGCTCGGCGGCCAGTGGGCGGTCCGTCGTTACCGTCTGGTCGCTGCGGGTCTCCGCTGCGCTCCGGTCCTCGCTCATTGGCGTCATGGTCCCACGCCGGTGCCATGCCCGGCGGAGCTCCGCTCGCGCCCGCGTGGGTCGCCCGACCGCCGCTACCATCCGCTGGTGATTGCCGAACCGGTCCACGATGTGGGCCGGCCCCGGCCCGAGGTCGTCCGCGGCCTCGTGGGCTACCGCCTGCCGGCCGGCTCGCTGGTGCTCGATGTCGCCGGACGCGATGAGCCGGTCCTGGCCGCCTTCGCCGACGACTACCGGATTCTGGCCGTCACGCCCGAACACGGGCCGGGGAGGCGGCCGCGCCCACCGACCGTGCGGGCCGACCCGACCCGGCTCCCGCTGGCCGCCGCGAGCGTCGACTGCGTGCTGCTCCTCGATGCCGCGACCGTCGGCGACGACCGTCGGCTCGATCTGATCGAGGCCGGCCGGGTGCTGCGTTCGGGCGGCCTCACGGTGATGGCCGCCGCCGGTGGGTCTGGACGCGCGGCAGCGCAGCTCACCTCCACGATGCGCGAGCTGGGCCTGATCCCGGAGCAGGTCCACCATCTCCAGGTCCTTCGGCACCCTGTCGATCGTCCGGCGGGCGCACATCCGGTCCCGCCTTCGCCGCGCCTCACGGTTGCGGGAGCAGCCGGGCGTTCCGTGGCTGTGCCGGGCCGCCGCCGCGCTGGAACGCGCGGAGGTGGTGGCCCCGTGGCGGGCGCGTCCGGTGCGGGCCGCCGCCGTGCTCGCCTTCGCCCGCAAGCCGTAGTCCTTCTCCACGATTGCGTCAACTCGGGGGGGAATAGCGAGCAATGGCTTGACGAGCAGCAAGCCAAAAGGCCAGGAAGGCCGTCCCAATCGTAAGCCACTCGGCCACCCCGAGGATCCTGTCACCCAGGTCAGCCTGGGTCCGAGTAGCGAGAAGCCCCACTCCCGTGGCGAGGAGAACGACGGAAATAAGGGACAACTGCCGCTTCCGTGGGTCATGACGCGGCGGCCCAGGGCAGGTCTGGGCCAAGGCCGCCACGGTCCAGCATGATCATGGTG
>JBPCJV010000264.1:0-8324 GCA_051004925.1 Acidimicrobiales bacterium
GCGATGAGGAGGGCGGCCCACGTCAGCGCCCCGACGACTCCGTCGACGACGAGACCCTGGTTCTGCTGGAACTTCTTCACCGCCGCCTCGGTCTTGGGACCGAACTGGCCGTCGACGGCCAGCGGGCCGAGAAGCAGGGTGTTGAGGATGTGCTGGAGCCGGGTCACACCCGCGCCGGTGACCGGCGCGGTGGTCCTGCGCAGGACCTGGACGTGGACCGTGACCGGGACTGCTCCGTTGGCCATGTGAGCCACCTTTCGTTCGCCGGGATTCTGGCACGGGTCGGCAGCCCGTCGCTGCTCTCTCAGGTCGTATGCACTGACCTGGGGCCTGCCGGCGTGGTCACTTGGGACCGGCGGGAGAGGGGCTCTCTTCTGCCGGCGGCTGCTGGTAGAGCGCGGTGATGATCGCCCTCGCCATCTCGTTGGCGGGCTGTTCACCGTTCGGCGCGGCGAACAGGGAGGTGAGCACGATCACCGTGTTCCGCCCGTCGGGGTCGCGGCCCATGAACGAGTTGTATCCGGGGAGCTGGCCGTCGTGGCCGATCATCGGGCCGAACTGGGCGATCCCGAGGCCGTAGCTCGCGCTCTGCGGGTTGTCGGGATCGGCCGGCTTGATGCTCGCCAGTCTTGTCTGCTGCATCTCGGCGTCGAGCAGCCCGCCGTCCACGAGCGCCTCGACGTAGCGCGCCAGGTCGTCCGCGGTCGAGATGGCCGCGCCCGCGGCCCACGCCCACGAGGGGTTGGCGTCGGTGACGTCGTTGGGTAGCAGAGTTCCGGCGGCGGCGGCCTCCTGTTCGGCAGGGGGAAGGGCGGGGTCGGCCAGCGTGCTCACGTTGGTGCCGAACATGTAGCCCCGAGGATGGGGTGATGGGATCCGGGGATCGTCGAGAGCGGGGAAGAGGGTGTGGTCCAGCGCGAGAGGGTCGAAGATCCGCTGCTGCATCTCGTCCTTCAGGGATCGCCCCGTGAGCTGTTCGACGATGAGCCCCAACAGCACGGTGTTGGTGTTCGAGTACTCGAAGCCCTCGCCCGGCGCGAAGGTCGGCGGGTGCGCGAAGGCGATGGCCAGGAGCTCCGGCGGCTGCCACACGTAGCCCGGGTCATTGTCGAGGCGGGCGTTCCACGCCTCGTCGGCCGTGTAGCTGAAGAGCCCGCTGCGCATCTCGAGCAGCATGGCGACGGTGATGTTCTGCCCGTTCGGCACGTCCGGCAGGTACTTCGAGACAGGGTCGTCCAGTTTGAGCTTGCCCTCCTGCACGAGCTGAAGGACGAGCGTCCCGGTCATCGTCTTCGTGTTCGATCCCACGCGGAAATGGTCGTCCATCGTCACGGGATCGGCGCCGTCGACCGTGCGCGTCCCGAACGCAGCGGACCAGTCGCCCTTGGACTCCGATTTGACCATCACCACGGCGGCGGGAACCTGCGTGTCGTCCATGATCTTCTCGAGGGCGACCTTCAGCTCTCCGGCGTAGGCCGGGGCCGGGGTGGTGCTGGTCGGCCCACCGGAGCTGGTGTCGTCGTCGCTGTCGCCGCATGCAGCGAGCAGCGCCGAGGCCATCGCGGTGACAACCAGGAGGTATGCGAATCGCCGCATGTCGGCTCGTTCTCTCCGGTGGACGGACCGCCGCCCACCCGTTCCCCACTCCCAACACATCTAGTACATCTAGTCGATGGCCCGGCGGTAGAAGCCTCGGGTGCCGATGGCTAGAAGGGCGACGAGCGCGGCCACGAGCACCACGAGGCACACCCAGGGGCGGATGTGGGGGACGTCGGGGACCATGGCCGCCCGCAGTCCCTCGCTCACGTAGGTCATGGGGTTGAAGGCCGACACCACCTGGAACCAGCGGAGCGACGCCAGCGACGGCCACGGGTACTGGCTGGCGCCGGTGAACAGCAGTGGGGTGAAGACGAGCGAGAAGAGGAGGTTGATGCGGGCCGGCGGCACGAGCGTGCCCAGCGTCAGGCCCATGCTCGCCCCCAGCACGGCCCCGAGCACGACGATGGTGACGAACAGCGGAACGGCGTCCCATGTCGGCCAGGGGATGGAGCCCAACACGAGTACGCCGACGGGGAGCATGATGAGGCTGGCGGTGATGGCCCGCAAGGTGGCGAACACCACTTTCTCGGCCGCCACCAGCGCGGTGGGCATGGGGGCGAGCAGGCGGTCCTCGATCTCCTTGGTCCAACCGAACTCGGCCACCAGGGGGAAGGCCAGCGTCTGCATGCCGGTGATCACCGCGGTGAGGGCCAGCAGGCCGGGAAAGAGGAGGTCGGCGTAGCCGGGGGTGGTGTAGCCGAGGTTGCCGAGGACCTTGCCGAAGACGACGAGCAGGAACAGGGGCTGGGCCACCACCTGGGCCAGGAACAGGGGCAGCTCCCTGCCCGTCACGTACACGTCGCGGTGGAGCACGGCCAGGAAGGCGCGCCATCGGCTGGCGGTCGGCGCCTTCTCGACGGTGGTGGCGGGTGCCGTCATCGCAACGTCCTCCCCGTGAGGTGGATGAAGACGTCTTCGAGGGTGGGCGTGGCCAGGCGCACGTCGGTGAGGGTGCGGTTGTGGCCGGCGAGCAGCGACGCCGCCGGGGCCATCAGCCGGGGCGCGTCGTGCGCCACGTAGAGGCGCACGCGCAGATCCGGCAGGGAGGCGCCGGGTTCACTCGCCGCTCCAATGGGGCCCGTCGCATCGGGCCCTGACCCCGGCGGCTGGAGGTCCTCGACCTCCTCCACGTCGGGGAGCTCGGCGAGCGCGGTCAGGATCTCCTTGGTGGTGGCCGGGTCGCACCCCTGGGTGGTGAGCTCGAGCGTGGCGCGGCCGGGCAGGGAGCGCATCAGGGCCTCGGGTGTGTCGAGGGCCAGCAGCCTGCCCTGGTCCATGATGCCCACGCGCGTGGCCAGGGCGGCGGCCTCGGCCATGTCGTGGGTGGTGAGCAGCAGGGTGACGCCGCGCTTCTCGAGGTCGCGCAGGCGGTCCCACACGAACAGCCGTGCCGCGGGGTCGAGGCCGGTCGTGGGCTCGTCGAGGAACAGGACCTCGGGGGCGTGCATGAGGGCCCGGGCGATCATGATGCGCTGGGTCTGTCCCCCGGAGAAGAAGTCCGGCTTGTCCTTGCCCCGATCGGCCAGGCCGAACTGCTCGAGCAGCTCGTCGGCCCGGCTCCCCCGCTCCCGGGACGGCACCCCGTGGTAGGCGGCGTGGAAGATGAGGTTCTTGCGGATCGACAGCGACCGGTCGAGGTTGTTGCGCTGAGGCACGACGGCCAGCTGCCGGCGGGCGCCGACCGGGTCGGCCACCACGTCGACCCCGCCGACCCGTGCGATGCCGCCGTTGGGGCGGACCCGGGTGGTGAGCACGCCCACCGTCGTGGTCTTGCCCGCGCCGTTGGGGCCGAGGAGGCCGAACACCTCGCCCGCCTTGACGGTGAACGACAGGCCGTCGACCGCGTTTGTCGGCGACTTCGGGTAGCGCTTGACCAGGTTCTCGACGGAGACGGCGTCAGGGCTGATGCGTGATCCCACCAAGGAGACGAGGTCTCCGCTGGTGGCGGGACCGGGAGGCCGATCGTACGACCATCCCGCTCGCCGGATGCCCCATTTCCGGTGACGTGCTAGACCGGCTCCGGAACAGCGGACGCGCGGGCGGGCGCGGACGGCGGACCAAGTGCGGGAGGTACAGGTGGCCGTGTCGAGGGCAGTCGTGGCGAAGCTGGGCGGGATCCGTGCCCGGCGCCCGTGGTGGGTGGCCGGCCTGGCCGCCGCGGCCATGCTGTTGCCGCAGGTAACCACGACCGACGCGGTCCGGGCGGACACGGCGTCGATCCAGGAGTATCCCGTTCCGAACCCCCTGCCGCGTATCTTCTGGAACTCCCCCGACGCCATCGTCCTGGGCCCCGACGGCAACCTGTGGTTCACGGAGTTCTCCCGCCAGAAGGTGAGTCGCATCACCCCGGCGGGCGTCGTCACCCAGTTCCCGGTCGTGGGTTCGCCCTCCGGGATCACCGTCGGACCGGACGGCAACCTGTGGTTCCTCGAGGCACCCGAACAGCTGGTCGGGCGGATGAGCCCCGATGGCACCGTGCTCGACCAGTTCCCCGTGCCGTGGCTGTTCTACCCCCAGGGTGACATCCAGGGCATCACCACCGGCCCCGACGGCAACGTCTGGATCTCCGATGCGGCCAACGACAAGGTCGGGTGGATCGACATGACGGGCGTCCTCACCGAGTACACGGTGGAGGGGGGCCCGTTCGCCCTCACGCCCGGCCCGGACGGCAACCTCTGGTTCACCGAGTGGTTCTCCGACGAGATCGGCGTGCTCGATCCCGCCACGGGAACCGTCCTCGCCGAGTACCCGGTCCCGCCGTCGTCCGTCGAGGGCAACCGGACCGGGCTGGCCGACATCACCACCGGCCCCGACGGCAATCTCTGGTTCACCGAGCAGTTCGAGCACAAGGTGGGGCGGATCACGCCCGAGGGCGGCCTCATGCTGTTTCCCCTCATCGGTAACGCCCAGCCGGTCGGCATCACCGTGGGGCCCGACGGGAACCTGTGGGTCGCCGAGTCCGGCGCCAACCGCATCGGGCGGATCACCCCGGCCGGCGACGTCACCGAGATCCACGTCCCCACGGCGCGCAGCCATCCCCTCGACATCGCGACCGGGCCCGACGGCCACCTGTGGTTCACCGAGAAGTGGGCCAGTCAGATCGGAAGGCTCGATCCCGCCACCGTGACCCCGCCGCCACCGCCGTGCCTGGTGCTGACCCAGAGCCTCACCCTCACCGACGACGTGGGGCCGTGTCCGGGGGCGGGCATCGTGGTCACGGCCGACAACGTCACCCTCGACCTGAACGGCCACAAGGTGATCTCTGCGCCCGGTCCTCGCTACGGCGACTTCCCCGGGGTCCTTCTCCTCCACGCCAGCGGCGTGACCGTCACGAACGGCACCGTGACCGGCTTCGACGCCGGCGTTGCCGTCGAGGGGGGGTCGGACAACACCCTCACCCGCCTCAACGTCCACCACAACCAGAGCCGCGCCGATCCGGCGTCGATCTACGGCGACGGCATCGTGCTGTTCCACTCGTCGCGCAACCAGATCGTGGACAACGTGGTCTCTCGCAACGGCATCTATGACGGCATCGGGGTGCTCGGCCTCGATTCCAACGACAACGTCATCCGGGGCAACCGGGTCACCCACAACGTCGACAAGGGTTACGCCGGCCCCGAGGGTGAAGGCACGGGCATCATCTTCAACCCGTTCCTGGAGCTGTCGAACCCCCGGCGGGGTGAGTCGCTGCTCCGCAACAACGTCATCGACAACCTCGTGCGCGACAACGTGGGCAGCGGCATCAGCAGCTTGAGCAACGTGGGCGGCGTCATCCGCGGGAACACCGTTGAGCACAACGGCTTCCGATCCGGCGGCCGCCAGGGGAACGAGCCCGGCAACGGGATCGGCGTGCAGGCCAACTTCGCCGCCACCCAGTCGACGCGGAACTTCATCGAGTCGAACCGGGTGGCTGGCAACTTTGCCGCCGGCATCCAGGTGTTCAGCAACGACAACCGGATCGTGCGCAACACCATTGTGTCCAACGGAGCGATGGGGCTGGAGCTGTGGGGCGGGCAGTCCAACCACGTGCTGAACAACTCGTCAACCGGGAACGGCTGGTCGGACCTCTTCGACGCCTCCGAGGACTGCGACGCCAATGTCTGGAGGGGCAACCTGTGGAGCGGCGACACCTTCCCGCCCTGCACCCGGGCGGGCGGCCACCAGGTGCCTGCGCCGGCCGGACCGGCAGGGACGGCGGTGCGTCTGGGCCCCGCTCCCCGGGCCCAGGAACCACCTCTGATGATCCGCGGGCACCGGACTCTTCCCGGCGGCTGACCGGGGCATCGGCTCAGGGGCGGGTGGTACGGGCCCGGACCAGGCCGGGACCGGAGTGGGCCCCTTCCACGAACCAGGTCGCGCCGCTGCCGGCCAGGCGAGGGGTCTGTCCTGTCGCGTCGGCCAGCCGGTCGCGCCACTCGGCCAGCCGCGGTTCCACGACGAGCGCGGCGGGCTCGAGGTCGTTGGACCCGTCGGCCGTCGGACCCCCAAGCTCGTCCCAGGCCCGGTAGACCGCAGGCGTCGACACGGCCAGGGGCGGCGACAGCAGCGTGAAGGCCCGGTCCTCGAACGGCAGTGGCTCCAGCACGTCGCCGATGCCGGTCACCCGCGCCCGTCCGCCGGCCAGGCAGAAGGGAACGTCGGCGCCGAGCGACGCGGCCACCTCGACGTCGGTGACGCCCGCCCACCGCAGCACGGCCGCGGCGTCCGCCGACCCGCCGCCGAGCCCGGCGCCGGCGGGGATTCGCTTGTGGAGCCGGACGTGGGCGCGCCGGCCGGCAACCCGCAGGGCACGGCGCACGAGATTGGTGTCGTCGGCAGGAAGCACGGCGCGGGTTCCCGCGTCGGCGGCGACGACCTCGAGGCCGTCACCCTCGCTGAACTCCAGCTCGTCGGCCAGGTCGAGGGTGACCATCTCGGCGTCGAGCAGGTGCAGGCCGTCGCGTCGCACCCCGGTCACCCGGAGGGTCACGGTGAGTTTCGCCGGTGCCCGGTGGCGCCGAAAGCCCGGCACCGATTCCCTCCCGGTCATGGGCCGGACCCTAGGCGTCGCCTGCGGGCGATAACCGCCGGAGAACTCCGGGATTTCACAGGCGGTTCTCGGGTAGAGCAGTCACACTGTGAGTGTGGCTCGACGTGGCGCACCCGGACCCGCGGGATGGAGCGGCCGGGGCGCGGCGGCGGAGGCCTCTTCGAGCGCGGTCGTGGCTCTGGCCACGGCGATCGTGGTCACGCTCTTCCTCGGGTTCGTCGGGGCCGGCGTGGCCGGACGGGGAGGCGCCGCCCACCGTTCGGGCCCCGCCTTCGTCCCGAGCGGTGACAACGGCACGGCCGTCGCCGCCCTCGACCTGGCCACCCTCGTGGCCAAGGTCGACCCCAGTGTCGTCGACATCGCCGCCACGCTCGGCTACGACGACGGCGCCGCCGAGGGCACCGGCATGGTGCTCACGTCCGACGGCGAGGTCCTCACCAACAACCACGTGATCCAGGGGGCGACCAGCCTGAGCGCCACGGTGAACGGCCGGAGCCGCACCTACGACGTGAAGGTGCTGGGCCGCGACGCGGCCGCCGACGTGGCCTTGCTGCAACTCGTCGGCGCGTCGGGACTCACGCCGGTGGAGGTGGGTGAGGCGTCGGAGGTCTCGGTCGGCGACGAGGTGGTGGCCATCGGCAGCGCCCAGGGCGACGGCGGGCCGACCTCGGTGGCGCCCGGGTTCGTGAGCGCCCTCGACCAGTCGATCACGGCCGGCGACCCGGCCACGGGGACGGCCGAGGCCCTCACCGGCCTCATCGAGGTGGACGCCACCCTCAACCCGGGCGACTCGGGCGGCCCACTCGTGAACGCCGGCGGGCAGGTGATCGGGGTCGACACCGCCGCCTCGGTCGTGCGCCGCTTCGGGGCTCCGTCCGACGTCGGCTTCGCCATCCCCATCGACGACGCCCTCGCCGTCGTCGACCAGATCCGCACCGGCACGCCGAGCGGCACGACGACCATCGGCCAGCCCGCCTTCCTCGGCGTGCAGGCCCAGTTCATCGGTCCCGCGCCGGTCGCCACGGGCGAACCGGCGCCCGCTGGTGGCGGGACCCTGATCACCTTCGTCGTGCCGGGCAGCCCGGCGGAGGCGGCCGGGATGGAGGTGGGTCACGCCATCGTGTCGGTGGACGGCAGGAGAGTCGACTCGCCGTCGGTGGTCCCGTCGGTGCTCAACGGCCACGATCCCGGCGACACGGTCACAGTGGCGTGGCTCGACCGCTCCGGCCTCCGCCACACCGCCGACATCCGCCTGGCCGCGGGCCCGGTCTAGCGCTCAGCCTTCAGCCCGCCGTCAGGGGACTGGCGCACACGTCGTCGGTGCAACCCGGTGCGTCTCCACCGGCGGGGACCGGCGGGTGTGCCCCGGCCCACGCCTCCTCGAGCACGTCGAGGAGCACGTCGGGCGGCTGGGCCCCCGACACGCCGTACTTCGAGTCGATGACGAAGAAGGGGACGGCGGTGATGCCCAGCGCCGCCGCCCGTCGCTCGTCGGCGCGGACCTCCTGGGAGTAGGCGTCGCCCTCCAGCACAGCCCTGGCCTCCTCGGCGTCGAGGCCCGCTTCGATGGCCAGGGCGTGGAGCACGTCGACGTCGCCGATGGCTGCGCCCTCGGTGAAGGTGGCGGCCAGCAGGCGCTCCTTCATCTGGTCCTGCACACCGCGCTCGAGGGCCAGGTGCAGCAGGCGGTGGGCGG
>JBPCJV010000265.1:0-7724 GCA_051004925.1 Acidimicrobiales bacterium
TGCTGCCGATCGTCCCGCCCGAGCACCGGGACAAGCGACGGCTCTACTCCCACTACCTGCCGCCCGACGCCCTCGATCAGAGTGGCCCGCTGGTCCCCAACGGCTAGGGGCCCGAGCGGCGCTCCGAGCGGGCCGACGGAGAACGGCCGCCACCTCGCTACCGTCGGAGGATGGCCGAGGGACACCTGTCGCTCGCACCCGCGGTGGAGGTCGAGGGCTGCCAGGTCCTCGTGGGCAGCTGCTCGTGGGCCGACGCCACCCTCGTCAAGGAGAGCGACTGGTATCCCAAGCGGACGATGACCGCGGCCGAACGGCTGGCCTACTACGCCAGCCGCTTCCCCGTGGTCGAGGTCGACAGCACCTACTACTTCCCGCCCACCCCGGAGCTGAGCGCCTCGTGGGTGGCCCGCACCCCGGAGGGCTTCACCATGAACGTGAAGGCGTGGTCGCTGCTGACCGGCCACCCGACGTTCCACCATTCGCTGTGGCCCGATCTCCAGAACGAGATCCCTCCCGAGCAGCGGGACAAGCGGCGCCTGTACGCCAAGCACCTGCCCGACGACGTCGTCGAGGAGGCCTGGGACCGGTTCCGGCACTCGCTCATGCCGCTGCACTCGGCCGGGCGCCTGGGGGCGGTGCTGCTCCAGTACCCCCGCTGGTTCGGGCCCAAGGAGGCGAACCGCGAGGAGATCCGCCAGGCCGCCCGTCGCCTCTCGGACTTCCCGCTGTGCGTCGAGTTCCGCCACGGCCGCTGGCTCGAGGGCAACGAGTGCGAGTCCACCCTCGGGTTCCTGGAGGCGCTGGGAATGACCTTCGTGTGCGTGGACGAGCCCGCCGGCTTCCCGTCGTCGGTCCCCCCCGTGGTGGCGGCCACCGCCGACCTGGCCGTGGTGCGCTTCCACGGCCGCAACGCCGAGACCTGGGAGGCACCCGTGCCGAGCGCGGCCGAGCGCTTCCGGTACCGCTACAGCACCGAGGAGCTGCTGGAGTGGGTCCCCAAGGTGCACGAGCTGGCGGCCTCGGCCCGGCGGGTCCACCTGCTGATGAACAACTGCTACCGCGACTACGGCGTCGACAACGCCGCCGAGCTGGCCGCCCTCCTGTCGCACTGACGATGTCCCGGGTGACTCAGAGAGGCGGGGTCTCGTCGGGATCGGCGCCCGTCGGGTCGGGGTCGGCGGAGACTTGGGACGCGTGATGGGCGACCATGCGCCAGTCACCCTCGGGCGTGCGGACGAACACGTTGAGGGCGGCCACCGTCGTGGCCGGCTGGGCCGCGGCCAGGATGTTCTCGTCGACCGACACCCAGGCCACGTCGCCCTCGCACTGGGCCGAGATGTTGGTGAGGATGAACTGGAGGTGCTGGTCGTTCTGGAACAGGGCGAAGAAGGACGCGGCCACCTGGCCCCATCCCCGGAGCACCGCCCAACCCGGATGGGTGCACATTACGCGGTCGGTGTGCTCCCAGAGGCGGGACATCGATTCCAGGTCGCGGCCCTCAAACGCTGCGTAGAACGACAGGTTGGCCGCTTCCACCGCCTCGGTGTCGATGCTTGCCGTGGGTACCCCGTCCTCGGTGCATCAGCCGGGCGGCTGAGCGGTGGCACTCAGCCGGGCGGCTGAGCGGAGGCACCGTAGCGCGACACGCAGGAATACGGGTCCCAGCGGCTCGGTAAGCGGGATGGCGGGCATTCCTGGTTACGCGTCACACCCGTGTAATACGGTGGATGTGATGACCCTGCCCCTGCCGGTCTCGCTCACGCCGTCCAAGGTCGCGTCCTTCAAGGACTGCGCCCTGGCCTTCCGCTTCTCGGCCATCGACCACCTGCCCGAGCCGCCCTCGGCGGCGGCCACCAAGGGAACCCTGGTGCACCGGGCCCTCGAGCTGCTCTTCTGCGAGCCCCCCGCCGGGCGCACGGTCCCCACGGCCCTGTCGTGCCTGGCCACGGCCCGGCAGGAGCTAGCCACCGACCCGGAGTTCGTGGGCCTCGAGCTCGACGACGAGGCCGAGGGCCGGTTCGTCGACGAGGCCGAGGCCCTCGTCCGCCGCTACTTCGAGCTCGAGGACCCCACCTCGGTGACGCCCATCGGGTTGGAGCTGCGGCTCGAGGTGGCGATCGGCACCCTCACGCTGCGGGGCGTGATCGACCGCCTCGACCGTGATCCCGACGGTGGCCTGGTGGTCACCGACTACAAGAGCGGCAAGGTGCCGCGGGTGATGCACGAGCAGAGCCGCCTGGGTGGCGTCCATTTCTACGCCTTCCTCTGCGAACAGCTCCTGGGCGTGCGCCCCGTGCGGATCCAGCTCCTGTACCTGAGCGAGCCGGTGGCCATCGTGGCCCAGCCGTCGGAACAGTCCGTGCGGGCGATGCAGACGCGGGCCATGGCCATCTGGAAGGCGGTGGAGACGGCCTGCGAACGCGACGACTTCCGCCCGCACCCCTCCCGCCTGTGCGACTGGTGCGCCTTCCGCGACTACTGCCCGGCCTTCGGCGGCGACCCGGCCCGGGCCCGGGAGCTGGTCGTGGTCGGCTGAGCCGGCGCGTTCACGCTCGGCGCCCGCAGCTACGGTCCACCCTGTGAGTCGATCTTTCCCCGGCACCCGCACGCGCATCAGGCGGTTCGACGGGCGTGTCGAAACCGCCTTCGACCGGGTCCGGGGCGTGGCCGCTGTCGACCGCACGTTCTACGCGGCGTCGGAGCTGGGTGACTTCAGCCTGGTGTGGGTCATCCTGGGGTGCCTGCGGGGGCTGCGCTCCGAACGCGACTTCCGGGCCGCGGCGCGCCTCGGCGTGGGCCTCGCCGCCGAGTCGTTCGTCGTCAACGCCGTCATCAAGTCGATGTTCCGGCGCACGCGGCCCCCGTGGGACGTGCACCGCCCCCACGGCCTGCGGCGCCCGCTCACCAGCAGCTTCCCCAGCGGGCACGCCACCTCATCGGTGGCCGCCGCCGTGCTGCTCTCGGAGGACGACCCGCTGTGGCCCCTCTACTGGGCGGTGGCCGCGACAGTGGCCAGCAGCCGGGTCTACGTCAAGATCCACCATGCGTCCGACGTGGTCGCCGGACTCGGAGTCGGCCTCGCCATCGGGCTGACGGTGCGTCGCCTGATGCCCCTCAGCCCGGCGGAGGACGCGACGACGGTGACGAAGACTTTCGAAGTTAGCTGAAGGCTGTCTCGGCAGGACCGCCGAGGAGCGGGTCTAGCTGACCCCGGCGCGCTCGAACTCGGCCACGTCGGCGGCGAGAAGCGACCGCATGTCGAGCAGAAGGTCGGACATCTCAGACGCCGACACGAGCTCCCGCGTGTGCAGGGTGCCCAGGCTGCGGTCGATGATCTCGAGCGCCTGGTTGATTGCGTCGCTTTCGAGTGTCTCGCTCATCACTCTCTCCAACGCCCGATCGTTCGGACCTGTTCCGTACATTCTGCCCGGAAACATGATCGTCACAACCGGCACGGTCCTGTAGCTCTCCGAACCCCACACTAGCGGAGCCGGCGTGCCAACCGGATTCAATCCCGCTGATTCCGTTTGCGGGCGGATGAATTGTCACACCCCCCTGGCATCCTGGGGACATGGAACAGCAGCTGACCCTGGTCGAACCCGCCGAGCGCTCCTGGGAGCTCACCGAACGAACGCGTGAGGTCGGCCGCCGGGGCCTCCAGCAGGCCCGCCAGGCCCTGGAGCGGGCGCCCCGCCAGGCGGCGTGAGCACCGGGGAGCCGCTTCTGCCACCATGGCGGTTTCCGCACCTCCCCCTCTCACCGTGTGTCGTGTTCCCCGGAGGTGCCTGTGCGTCGCCCGTCCCTTCTCGTCCTCCTCCTGACCGCCTTCGCCATCGGCGTATCGGCCTGCGGGGGTACCGGCCGGGCCACGCCCGGGTCCGCCGGAGAGGCCGGCGCCGCCGTTGTGCGGGTGGTCGACGGCGACACCGTCGTCGTGCGCGTCTCCGGACGCGACGAGTCCGTGCGTCTCATCGGCATCGACACACCGGAATCGGGGAAGCCGAACACGCCGGTGCAGTGCTTCGCCCGCGAGGCGACGGCCCGCACCAAGGCGTTGCTCCCCGAGGGCACCCCGGTGCGCCTCGAGCGCGACGCCGAGCTGCGCGACCGCTACGAGCGTTTGCTGGCCTACGTGTACCGGGCATCCGACGGCCTGTTCGTGAACCTGGCCCTGGCCCGCGAGGGCTTCGCCGTCCCCTACACGTTCCCACCCAACGTCGCCCACTCCGACGCGTTCGTGGCCGCCGCCTCCGAGGCGCGCCAGTCGAAACGGGGGGTGTGGAACCGCTGCCGCGATCCCGGCGCCCCCCTCGACGCCGCCAACGACAGACGCTGATCGCCGGACGGGGCGCTACCGTCGACCTGTGCCCTTGGTCGCCGAATGCCTCGGCTACCCACCCGATGCCCGCCTCCGGATCGTCAACTGCGACGACCTCGGGTCGTCCCACGCCGCCAACGTGGGCGTCTACGAGGCCCTCCGCGACGGCGTCGCCACCAGCGCCAGCCTCATGGTGCCCTGCCCCTGGGCCCGCGAGGCGGCCGCCCGGTACCGGGGCGAGGACATCGGCTTCCACCTCACGCTCAACGCCCAGTACGACCTGTTCCGGTGGGGACCCCTCACCCACGCCCCCTCCCTGTACGACGGCGACGGCGGCTTCCCCCGCACTCGGCAGGACGCCTGGGACCACGCCGACCTCGACGAGGTCCGCCGGGAGTGCCGGGCCCAGGTCGAGCGGGCCATCTACTGGGGCTTCGACGTGAGCCACCTCGACTCCCACATGGCCATCCTCGAGCTGCGCCCCGAGTTCTTCGACATCTACCTGGAGCTGGCCGTCGACTTCGGCCTCCCGGTTCGTCTCGGTCCTACCTCCTCGGAACGAACCATCGGCTTCCCGTTCCGGGCGTTGGCCGAAGCCGAGGGCATCATCTCGCCCGACCATCTCGTCCGCCCCGCCGGCGGTGGGAGCCGGCGGGCATTCGAGCGGGCGCTGTCGGAGCTGAGCCCCGGGGTCACCGAGCTCGCGGCCCAGCCCGCCATCGACACCTCCGAGCTGCGGGCCCTGGCCCCCGACTGGGCCGACCGGGTCGACGACCACGACCTGGTCGCCCGGCACTCCACGCTGCGCGCCGTGGCCCGGCGGGCCGGCGCCGTGCTCATCGGCTACCGCGCCCTGCGCGACCTCCAGCGGGGCGCGATTCCCCGCTCTCCCTAAAACTTGCCGACGACCACGGGCTGGTTCTTGCTCTCCACCACGCCCCCGGCCTGCTCGCTGGTGAGGGCGAAGCCGGCGGCGCTCGGCGGCGCCTTGAAGGCGGCGGACGCCACCTTCGGCCCGAGCACGCCGACCGAGATCCTGCTTGTGCCCACCAGGGCCCAGAGCTGATAGGTGCGGTCGGAGGGCAGCGGGGCCAGGCGGGCGTTGGCGATGAAGCCGGTGCCGTCGGGAAGCATCACCGCCTCGGCCTCCACCTCCCCGCCGGCCCGCTGCAGGTTGACCCGCCGGGCCGAGGGGTCGGCCAGGGCCGCGTTCATGGAGCGGTCGAACTCGGTGCCTGCCGCCTCCTGCCGCAGCCGGTCGATGCGGCGGCCGTCGTCGACGACCTTGAACCCGAGGACGGCCACGACGGCGACGGCGGCGACCGCCACCATGGCCGCCACTGCGGCCATCGGGCGCGACCGGCGCGACGGGCGCTCGATGGGGATGACCGGAGCCACGGGCGGGGTGGCGCCGGCGGGCACGACTGGCGCGGGCATGGTGAGCGGGGGCGGCGTCTCCTCGAGGGACTCGGCGATGCGGTCCCACAGGCCCGGTGGCGCCGCACTCCAGCTGGGGGCAAGGAAGGCAGCCACCTCCCGGTGCTGGCTGATCTCGGCCTGGCACGCGCCGCACTGGGAGGTGTGGCTCTCAACGGCCTCGCGCTCGTCGGCGTCGAGGGCGTCGAGGGCGTAGACGCCCAGCAGCTCGGCGGCGTCGGAGTGGCTCATCCTTCGGCCCACGACACACTCACCCCTGCCTCCACCATCGACGTACGCATCTTTCGCAAACCGGAGCGGATCCTGCTCTTCACGGTACCTTCGGGTTGATCCAACATGACGGCGACCTGCCTGTACGTGTGGCCTCCGAAGTAGGCGAGCTCAATGGCTTTGCGCTCGTCAACCGGTAAGCCGGCGACAACCTCCTGGACCTGCTCGGCGACGGTGAGGTCCATCACCTCCCGCTCGATGTCCGTGCCGTGCTCGGCCGTCTCACGGGCCTCGCGCTCCTCGCGCCGGCGCCGCGACGTCTCCGACCGCAGCAGGTCGACGGACCGCCCGTGCGTCTGGGCCAGCAGGAACGACCGCAGGCTGCCCCGGTCGGGATCGAACCGGTCGGGATTGTTCCAGAGGCGCAGGAACACCTCCTGGAGGACCTCCTCGGCGAGTTGGCGGTCGGCCAGCAGGCGGCGGGCGAGGGCGAAGGCGGCGCCGGCGTGGCGGCGGTAGGCCTCGGCCAGGGCGTCCTGACGCCAACGCCCAATGGCCACCACGAGGGTGGCGTCGCTCGCATCGGTCAGGGACATGGCGGCCACAGCATTACCTCTTCGGTGCCGACGGGTGAAACGGATGGCTTCACTCCGCGTCCGGTGCTGACTACGGTGACCTCGCATGCGACGCCCGAACCCCCCGCTCGTCGTGCTCCTGGCGGGGATGGCGCTCGCCGCCACGGCGTGTTCGTCCTCCGGCCCGTCGGGCGACGCCTCCACGGGCAAGACGATCACGATCCAGAGCTTCACCTTCGAGCCCGCCGAGCTGACGGCGGTGGCGGGGGCCACGATCACCGTCAACAACGCCGACGGCACCGATCACACCGTCACCGCAGTCGACGGGTCGTTCGACACGGGCCCGTTCTCGAGCGGCGAGAGGACCTTCAAGGTGGGCTCCGCGGGGCGCACCGAGTACCGGTGCGACGTGCACAGCTTCATGCCCCACGGGTTCATCCAGGTCTCCGCCTAGGAGCGTATGGACCATGACGCGGAAAGGTTCACCCTTGACACCCGACGACCAGCCCATCGACGACCGCGCCCTCGAGGAGCTGGTCGAGCAGTCCCAGGACTCCCAGTCCGACGCCATGCGGGCCACCCGCGAGCCTCTGTCGCACCTGGTGGAGATGGGCCGGGAACGCCGGGCCGCCGGCGGCTTCGACGCCGACGAGACCCACCGGTTCCGCACCGAGCGTCGCCGTCTCATGCGCACGAGCCTGGTGGCGGGCGGGGCGCTCGCCGCCTACGGGTTCGGTGCCGCGCTGCTGCGACTGCTCGAGACCCCGGCGTTCGCCGACCAGGCCCTCGATCTCCAGATGCTCCAGACCTCGGCCTCGCTCGAGAACACGGCCGTGGCCGCCTACGAGGCCGCCTTGGGCCTGCCCTTTGTCGGCGGCGATGCCGCCAACGCCACCGTGAAGGCCTTCGTGACCACGACCAAGGACCAGCACGCCCAGCACGCCACGGCCTTCAACGACGCGGTGATCAAGCTGGGCGGCAAAGCGCAACCCGGACCCAACCCGGTGCTGCTCGGCGTGGTGACCACGGCCAAATCCACCCTCACCGACGTGGGCAAGGTCGTGGGGCTGGCCATCACCCTGGAGACGGGGGCCACCCAGACCTACCAGAACAACGTGGCCGCCCTGAGCGACGCCAATGCCAAGTCGGTGACGGCCAGCATCATGGGCGTCGAGGCCCAGCAC
>JBPCJV010000266.1:0-2663 GCA_051004925.1 Acidimicrobiales bacterium
TTCCAGGCCATGTACGCCGGCCTGTCGCCCTTCGACGCCCTGGCCCTCTACTGCGTCATCACCTACATGGACACCGTCGAGGGCGTCTACTTCCCCAAGGGGGGCATGCACGCCGTGCCCCGGGGCCTGGCCGCGGCGGCCACGGGCGCCGGCGTCGAGTTCCGGTACGGCGTCACCGTCGAGGCGGTGGTGCGCACGCCCTCGGGGGTCACCGGCGTGGCCCTGGCCGACGGCGAGACGGTGCGCGCCGACGCCGTGGTCCTCAACCCCGACCTGCCCGTCGCCTACCGCGAGCTGCTGGGCGGCCTGCCCGCCCCGCGGGTGGCCCGGAAGGGCAAATACTCCCCGTCGTGTGCCGTGTGGCTGGCCGGCGTGAAGGGCGACCTGCCCGAGGGTGCCGCCCACCACAACATCCATTTCGGCACCCAGTGGGCGGAGTCGTTCGAGGCCCTGCTCGACCGGGGCGAGCTCATGGGTGACCCGTCGATCCTGGTGAGCAGCCCCACCGTGTCCGACCCCTCGCTGGCCCCCGACGGTCGGCGATCGCTCTACGTGCTCGAGCCCACGCCCAACCTCGAGGGACGAGTCGACTGGTCCGCCCGCCGTGACGGCTTCAAGGAGGACCTGATCGCCCGGGTCGGCGCTCTCGGCTACCCCACCGACGTCGAGGTCGAGCGGTTCGTCGACCCCGCCGACTGGGAGCGTCAGGGCATGTCGCGCGGCACCCCCTTCGCCCTGGCCCACAACTTCTTCCAGACGGGCCCGTTCCGGCCCAACAACGTCGACAAGCGGGCGCCCGGGGTGGTCTTCGTGGGCTCGGGCACGGTGCCGGGCGTCGGCGTCCCCATGGTGCTGCTGTCGGGGCGCCTGGCCGCCGAGCGGGTCGACGAGCTGGCCGCCGCCCGCCGGCCCTAGGCACATGGCCGTCACTCTCGAGGAGTCCTACGCCCGCTGCCGCGAGCTGAACCGGCGCTACGGCACCACCTACTACTGGTCGACGGCGCTGCTGCCCAAGGTGAAGCGCCACCACGTGCACGCCCTCTACGGGTTCTGCCGCTACGCCGACGACATCGTCGACGACCTGGGCTCGACCGCCACCCCGGCGGAGCGCCAGGCCGCCCTCACCGACTTCGGCGACCGCTTCTTCGTCGACCTCGAGGCCGGCCGGTCCGACGACCCCGTGCTCAAGGCCGTCTGCCACACGGTGCGGGCCTTCGACCTCGACCCCGAGTGCTTCCGCCGCTTTCTCCGCTCGATGGCCATGGACTTCACGGTGGAGACGTACGAGACCTTCGACGACCTGTGCGGCTACATGGACGGCTCGGCGGCCGTCATCGGCGAGATGATGCTGCCCATCCTCGAGCCGACCAGTCCCGAGGCCTTCTCCCATGCTCGCGACCTCGGGATCGCCTTCCAGCTCTCCAACTTCTGGCGCGACGTGGCCGAGGACCTCGACCGGGGCCGGGTGTACGTGCCCCAGGAGGACCTGCGGCGCTTCGGCGCCGACCCCTGGGCCCGGCGCGTCACCGCAGGGTGGCGCGACTGCATGGCCTTCGAGATCGCCCGCACCCGCCGGTACTACGTGTCGGCCGACGCGGGCATCGCCATGCTCCCGTCACGGTCGGGCCGCTGCATCCGTGGGGCCCGGGCCCTGTACTCCGGCATCCTCGACCGCATCGAGGCCGTCGACTACGACGTGTTCAGCCAGCGGGTGCGGGTGCCCACCTGGCGCAAGCTGGCCGTGGCCGCCCGCATCTCCCGCCCCCGCCTGTCGGCGGGCTGAGGGTGCGGGCCGAGACCCGGCACCGGCTGATCGCCCTCGGCGTGCTCGTGGCCGTGGGCCTGCCGAGCTTCCTGGTGGCCGGCCGCTACTGGGAGGACCCGGTCGACCCGGCTGCCGCCGTGGCCCGCTTCCGGGCCGCGGGCGCCGAGGCGGCCCAGGCGGTGCCCGGCCTGCCCATGCCCGGCGTGTACCGCTACCGGACCACAGGCGGTGAGCGCATCTCCCTGTTCGACTACGAGCGGGAGTACTCCCCGGTCACGGTGCGCATCGTCACCCGGTACGGGTGCGGCGTGCGCGAGGAGCAGTGGTTCCTGGCCCAGCACCTGGAGTACTACGACCGCTGCGGGCCGTCCCTGCCGTCGTACGGCACCGATATCGCCTACTGGTGGACCCACGGCACCCAGGCCTTCCAGTGCGACCCCGGCTCGTTCGACGGTTCCGACCTCGCGCCCGGCGGGGTGTCGCGCTGGGAATGCCGCGACGAGGACACCCTCGCCGGCCAGACGGTGGAGTACATCGGCGACGAGTCCGTCGAGGTGGACGGGCGCACCGTGCCCGCCCGCCACACCCGGTGGACGACGGTCTTCTCGGGAGCCACGGTCGGAGGCGCGGTGGTCGACGACTGGTTCGACCCGGCCACCGGCCTGGTCCTACGCGAGGAGCGCCACATCGGCCTACGGGTGGGGTCGCCCTTGGTGGGACGCCTCACTTACGCCGACAACTCCACCTACGACCTGCTGTCCACCACCCCCGACCGCTGACCCGCCGCGCCCGCGCTTCTGGTACGCGGAACGCGCTGGTACCCGGCGCGATTCGCGTACCAGTAGAGCGGGATCGGCCATGCTCGACAATCTGGTCCCGACGGCGGGCGACACCGGGC
>JBPCJV010000267.1:0-4330 GCA_051004925.1 Acidimicrobiales bacterium
CGACAGCTGCTGGCCGTAGAGCAGGACGAGACAGCCCGCCACCCGGTCGGTGAGGTCGACGCCGTCGTCGTGGAGAAGTCGCTCCACCACCGACCACCGGGTGTCGTCGTCGAGGGCCGTGCTGTGACGCACGACGCGACCGGCCCGCCGCAGGTTCAGGACCAGGTGTCGATCGACTTCCGGGACGACGACGCCTACTTCGACCGCCTCATCGACCTGCTACTCGTTCTCTACGGGATCCGCTTCGATCACCCCGGCGCCGTTGAGCTCCGGAGGGTGCTGCGCGGCGAGAGCCAGGCCAGGCTGGCCCGCTAACTACTTCGCCCGAAAAAGTCGATGTCAAAAAGGGCTGTGACCAGCACAGGACGTTGTGAGGGTGCTCGTGTTCCGGCGGTGACCGGGAGGTCCCGCAGCCGAAGACCGGGTCCCGCAGGAGGAACCCGCCGCGGCAACCCGCTGTCGCCGGCGAGGGAGACGCGCGTCCGAGAAGACGTTGTCCCGTAAGGGTGGAAGATTTTTCGACGTGACGGCCAACGTCCTCACCGACCGGGCTCTCAACCGGGCCACCCTCGAACCGCCAGCTCCTCCTCCGGCGGGCCTCAGTGGAGCCCGTCGAGGCGGTCGGCCACCTGGTCGGGCTCCAGGCCCAGAACCCCTCGACCCCTACCTGGCGCTCTGGTCGCGGCTCGCCGACTTCGATCCGAACGTGGTGGGGCGGCTCGTGGAGAACCGGTCCCTGGTGCGCATCGTCGTCATGCGCGGCACCATTCATCTCGTCACCGCCGACGACGCCCTGTTCCTCCGGCCCCTCATGCAGCCCGTCCTCGACGCAGAGATCGCCCGACACTCCGAGTTCGCCCCGCACCTGGTGGGGGTCGACCTCGGCCCGGTGCTCGCCTTCGCTCGAGCGCTCCTGGCCGACCGGCCCTCGACGGGTGCCCGGCTGCGGGCGGCACTGGCGGAGCGGTTCCCGGGGCTGCACCCGGGAGCGCTCGCGTACGCGTGCCGGTGCCTGCTCCCCCTCGTGCAGGTGCCCCCGCGCGCGGTGTGGGGGAAGACGCTGCAGGTCACCTCCACGTCGGTGGATTCATGGCTCGGCCGGCCGCTCGTGCCGTCGCCCCCGATCCACCGGGCCGTGCTGCGCTACCTGGGGGCGTTCGGACCGGCGACCGTGGCCGACGTGGCCACGTGGTCGAGACTCACCGGCCTGCGGGAGACGCTCGAGCGGCTGCGCCCGCAGCTGCGGTGCTTCCGCGACGAGAGGCGTCGGGAGCTGCTCGACCTCCCCGACGCGCCCCGGCCGGACCCGAGGCGGCAGGCGACCACCGCGACCAGGTAGCCGGCGAACGCCAGGCTGACGATCACGAAGCTGGGGGGCAGGCGGTCGTGGACGTAGCTGACAGCGATCCCAACCCAGACGCTGGCGAGGGCCAACCCGGCGGACAGCCACATGGCCCGCCACGGACGCGACGTGATGCGGTGGGCGGTCGCCGCGGGGGTGGCCACCAGGGCGAGGAGCAGCAGGGCCCCCACCACCTGCACGGCCTGGGCAACCGCCAACCCGAGCAGGGCGAGGAAGGCAACCTCGATCGCCCGGACGGGGACCCCCTGGGCCCGGGCCACGGCCGGGTCCACCGTGGCGAACAGGAGGGGCCGGGCCAGGACCAGCAGCCCGCCCACGGTGACGGCGGCGACAAGGCCCGTCGTGCGCACCTGCACGGTGTCGATCCCGAACAGCGAGCCGAAGAGCACGCGTGTGGCCGCGGTGCCGTCGCTGCTGGACCCGCCGCTCACGAACACCGACATGAAGTACGACCCCATGCCCAGGACCCAGGCGAAGACGATCCCGATCACCGTGTCGCCCACCTGCTCCGTGCGTCCGCCGAGGAGCCCGAGGATGACAGCCAGGCCAACCGTCCCGGCGTAGACGCCGAACCCTGCGCCCACGCCGTAGGCGAGGGCGGCGAGGCCGCCGGTGAAGGCGACGTGGCTGAGGGCGTCGGCCGCGAACACCTGGTTGCGCAGCACCACGAACCACCCGGCCAGGCCCGCGCCCAGGGCAGTGAGGCCCCCGGCCATGGCCGCGTTGCGCACGTACTCGTGTGCCAGGAGGCCGGGCCAGCCGACCGACAACGCCATCGTCAGTCTCGTCACGGCGACACCCGGTCGACCCGGCGACGGCGGACGACGGAGAGGGAACCGACGACGGCGCGCACGACCACGTAGGCGCCGAAACCGATGGTGGTGATCCAGAACCCGGCCGGGCGGTCGGTGAAGAAGGCGGCGCCGAGCCCCGCCCACACCACGGACACCGACACGGCCATGCTCAGGCCGAGAGAGAGGGCGGGTCGGGCGGTGACGGCCTGGGCGATGGCCGGGGGCGTGACCACGACCGAGAACACGAGAAGGACGCCCGTGAACTGGCTGGCCGCGGCCACGGCCACGCCGACGAGGACCAGGAAGGCGACGTTCAGCGCCCGCACCGGCACCCCGGATCCGGCGGCCACCGCGGGCTCGACGCTGGCGAAAAGGAGGGGCCGGCCCAGGAGGGCGAGGACGGCGAGGGCGGCGACGGCCACGATCACCAGAGCCGTGGCTTCAGTGGCCGAGATCCCGAGAAAGCTCCCGAACAGAAAGGCGGTGACGTTGGCGAGCGACCCCTCGTAGAGGCTGGCAAACAGGAGGCCGACGGCCAGGGCGAGGGCCTGCACCGATCCCACGTTCGCGGAGTGGCCTCGATACGTTCCCGACGCCGCCACCGGCCCGAGGGCGGCGATGGCGCCGGCACCGGCGACGGCCATGCCGAAGTACCCGAGGACGGGCGCGACGCCCAGATAGGCGGCCGTCGTGGCGCCCGGGAAGGCGACCATGGCCAGGCTGTGGGCGGCGTAGGCCTCCCGGCGCAGCACCACGAACCAGCCGACGGCTGCGCCCATGACGGCGACGGCGCTGCCGGACACGAGGGCGTGGCGCATGAACGGGTAGCGCCAGAGCGTGCTGACCTCGTCGAACAGGTCGAGGCTCACCCGTGGTGGTGGGCGTGGAACGAGGTGGCTTCGGGGACGCCGGCCACGATGAGGCGGCCGTCGGTGGTGCGGAGGACGTCGACCGCGGTGCCGTAGAGCCTCGACAGGTTCTCGCTGGTGACCACGTCGAGGGGCCGCCCGGCGATGGCTCTTCCCGCGGCCACGTACACCAGCCGGTCGAGATAGCCGAGTATGGGGTTGACGTCGTGGGCCACCATCACCACCGTGACCCCCCCGCGGCAGACGTCGGCGATGAGGCTCGACACCGAGCGCTGGCTGGGCAGGTCGAGGCTCTCGAGGGGCTCGTCGAGGAGAAGCAGGCGGGGTCGGCGTACCAGCGCCTGGGCGATCAGGAGACGCTGTTGCTCGCCCCCGGAGACTTCGCCCACCGGCCGTTCGGCGTAGGCCCCGGCGCCCACCAGGTCGACGGCCTCGGACACCCGTCGGCGGGTCTCTCCCTCTCGCCTGCGTCCGAGGAACGGCACCGGGGCCCCCCAGCGGGAACCGTCGAGGCCCATGCGCACGATGTCGACCCCACGGAGACGAAGGCCGGCGTCGAAGCTCCGGCGTTGGGGCAGCCACGACACCAGGGGCCTGGCGTCGACGGGCCGCCGTCCGAGCACCTCCACCTCTCCCGAGGCGGGGTTCAGCAGCCCGAGGAGGAGCTCGAGCAGGGTGGACTTGCCCGCCCCGTTGGGTCCGACGACGGCCACGAACTCGCCCGCCCCGATCGAGACGGACAGGTCGGACCAGACCGCCTCGCCCCCCCGGCGCACGGAGGCCCCGCTGACACGGACGGCAGGCTGGTCGTCGGTCACTGTCTTGGGGCGGCGGAGAGGGCGGCCTCGAGCTCGAGGAGCTGGCGCACCTGCCAGTCCTGGAATGCCGCACCGGGAGGCGACAGGCTCTCGGTGACGGTCGTCACCGGGATGGCGCGCGCCGTGGCTGCGTCGACCAGGGTGCGGACGTCGGGCGTGGCGTTCTGGGCGTTGTACACCAGCACCTTCACCTGCCGTTCGGCGATCTGCCTGTCGACCTCCTCCTTGTCACGGGCCGTCGGCTCTCCTCCTTCGGCCAGGGCCTCGGCGAACGACGGAGGAGTGAGCACCCGAAGGCCGAGAGCGGCGGCCATCCCCTCGAACACGCTCTCGGTCACGGCGATGGGCGTGCCTGCGTGGGCGGCGCGGATGCGCGCCACCGTCTCGTCGTAGGTCCTGAGATCCTCGGTCTCCAGGCGCGCCGCCTGGACGTCGAAGTAGGCGGCGTCGTCGGGCGAGACCTGTTGCAGGGCGGCAGCCATGGCT
>JBPCJV010000268.1:0-5841 GCA_051004925.1 Acidimicrobiales bacterium
GTACATCCCCAGGAGCACGATGCCGAAGGCGAAGCTGGCGGTGGTGATCACGCCGATGGCCGCGTCGGAGCCGATGATGCGGCGCTGGGTGACCCGCCCGATGGCCAGGGCCGAGGCCAGGCCCCACAACCCGGCGCCGAGCACGTAGTTCACCGACAGGGCCGCGCAGATGGCGGCCCCGCCGAAGATGGCGTGGCTGAGGCCGTGGCCGATGTAGCTCATTCCCCTGAGGGTCACGAACACCCCCAGGAGCCCGCAGAGTGCCCCGGCCACGGTGCACACCACCATGGCGTGGCGGAGGAACGCGAGCTCGAAGGGCTCGAGCAGGAAATCCATCACGCCCTCCGGCGCATGTCGACCACGGTGCCGTCGGGCCGGTCGACGACCAGAGGCATCCCTGCGTGCTCCAACACGTCCATGGGCGCCCCGTAGACTCGCTCGAGGACCTCGGGGGTGAGCACGTCGCGGGGGTGGCCGATGCCGGCGACGGTGACGTTGAGGCAGAGGAGCTTGGGCAGGTGGGCGGCGATGCCGTTCAGGTCGTGGGTGCTGAGCACGATGGCCAGGCCGTCGGTGTGCAGCTCGGCGAGCAGGTGCAGGACCTCGTGGCGGGTGCGCACGTCGACCCCCGACGTGGGCTCGTCGAGGAACAGGACGTCGGGCCGGCCGAGCAGGGCCCAGGCGATGAACGCCCGCTGCTGCTGGCCGCCCGACAGCTCACGGATGTGCCGGTGGCCGAGCGAACCGATGCCGAGGCGCTCGAGCACGTCGGTCACCTCCATGCGCTCCTCGCGGCTGGGCCAGGGCCAGCGCCGCCCGTCGGTGCGGGCCATCAGCACGACCTCGGCCACCGTCACCGGGAACTGCCAGTTGACGGTCCCCACCTGGGGGACGTAGCCGGCCCGGAGGCCGGGGCGCCGGTGCACCCGCCCCCGCGTCGGCTCCATGGCGCCGAGGAGGATGCGCAACAGGGTGGTCTTGCCCGAGCCCGAGGGGCCGACGATGCCCAGCACGTCGCCGCCCGCCACCTCGAGGTCGACGTCGCGCAGCACCGGTTGGTCGCCGTAGGTGTGGGACACGCCGTCGAGGCGCAGGAGCGGGGTCTCCGTCACTGCGGGTACCCGGCCGAATCCCGCACGACATCGGTGGGGTCGAAGGCGGACAGGCCCGACGGGTCGCCGCCCAGGCTCGACACCATGGTGACGAAATCGGCCTTCATGAGGCACAGGTAGGAGTGGTCGGGGTCGCCGGGGGCCCCGGGCAGGTCGTCGTCACGGAGCTCGTCCACGTAGGTGACGCCGGCCTCCTCGCCGATCTGCTCGAGCACCGGGCTGGGGAACACCTCCGACCCGAAGATGGCGGGCACGCCCTCGGCCTCCACCTGGGCGATGATCCCGGCCACGTCCTTGGCGGTGGGGTCCTCGAAGCTCGACACCTGGATGGCGCCGACGATCCGCCACCGGTAGTGGGCGGCGAAGTAGGCGTAGGCGTCGTGGTAGGTGAGCAGGGCCCGGTTGGCGGGCAGCACGGTGTCGGACGCGGCCTGGAACCGCCGGTCGAGGTCGTCGACCTTGGCCCCGAAGGCCTCGGCGTTGGCCAGGTAGGAGGCGGCATTGGGCGGGTCGGCGACGGCCAGGGCGCCGGCGGCGATCATGGCGTAGCAGCGGGCCATCGGCGGGTTGGTCCAGAGGTGGGGGTTGGGCTTCCCCGCGTCGCGGGGAAAGGAGAAGTCGAAGATGTACTCGTCGGGGCGGAGGGCGGTGGTGCCGAGCTCCACGACGCGGGTCCCGGGCCGGACGTTGCGTTCGGCCAGCTCGGCGGTGACGTCCTCCAGGGCGAGGCCGTTGAGGAACACCACGTCGGCAGTGCCGAACAGCTCGGCCACGCTCGGCTTGGGCTCGAAGGTGTGGCTGTCGGTGCCCTCGGGGACCACGCCGGACACCTCGGCCCGGTCGCCGGCGACGTTGGCCACGATCGACGTGAGCGGGGCGACCGTGGTGACGACCCGGAGGCGCCGGCCCGGCGGCAGGGCCACCACCGGCCCGTCCGGGCGCACGGCCTCCTCGGGGCAGCGGAAGTCGGCGACCCTGCGGATGGCCGCCGCCGTCTCCGGGTCACCGCCCGAGCTGACCTCCGCATAGTCGCCCCCGGCTCTCGCGACCTCCGACCGCCCGGTCGAGCACCCGACGAGCACGGCCGCGAATACCACCACCGGAATCCACCGGGCCGGGGTCAGCGGTGGCACCAAAGTTGCGACTCGGTCGCATTCACGCGACGACGTTACCGCGACCAGATCGCAGTAGCCGATGGTGCCCTAGAGGGTCACACCGAGCAGGGAGGCGGCTTCGGTCGACCCCTCTCCCCCTTCGACGGCCCGGTCGATCGCCGCGGTGGCCGCCACCATGTCGAGGTCGTCGTCGAGGGCGGCGCGCACGGCGTCGGCCGCAGCGGTGCCGGGGCGGCCCGACGCCGCCCGCCAGCGGGCCAGGCGCTCGGTGGCCTCATCGAGCAGGTCGTCGCGCCACTCCCACGCCTGGCGCCAAGGGTGGTCGATGAGGGCCAGGCGCAGGGCCATGGGATGCCAGTCCTTGAGCAGCTCGCTCACGAACACGAGGTTGCCGAGCGACTTCGACATCTTCTCGCCCTGGTAGCGCACCATCGGGGCGTGCAGCCAGTGACGCACGAACGGCTGGCCCGTGGCCGCCTCGGACTGCGCCGCCTCGCACTCGTGGTGGGGGAAGACGAGGTCGGTGCCACCACCGTGGACGTCGATGGTGGTGCCCAGCTCCCGGAGCGCGAGCGTGGAGCACTCCACGTGCCAGCCCGGTCGCCCGGGCCCCCAGGGTGACTCCCAGTGGGGCTCATCGGCCGCCGACCGCTGCCACAGGACGAAGTCGAGCGGGTCGCGCTTGGCCGGGTCGTCGGGACTGCCGCCGTGCTCGGTGGCCACGGCAAGCATGCTGTCGCGGTCGAGATGGCTGACCTGGCCGAACCGCTCGAAGCTGGCCACGCGGAAGTACACCGCCCCGCCCGACAGGTAGGCGTTGCCGCGCTCGACGACCGTGGCGATGAACCCGATGATGTCGGTGATGGCCGAGGTCGCCGTGGGCTCGCTGTGGGCCGGGAGCACGTTGAGGGCCCGCATGTCGGCCTGGAACCGGGCCGTCTCCTCGGCGGCGAGGGCGAGGTAGTCGACCCCGAGCTCACGGGCCCGCCGCAGGATGTCGTCGTCGACGTCGGTCACGTTGCGCACGCACCGGGTGCGGTGTCCGAGGTCGCGCAGGCGGCGCTGCAGCACGTCGTAGAGCACGTAGGTGGCGGCGTGGCCGGCGTGGGTGGCGTCGTAGGGCGTGGTGCCGCAGGTGTAGAGGGTGACCTCGGGACCCGGACTGAAGTCCACCACGTCCCGGCGGGCGGTGTCGTAGAGGCGCATGGTCACGGGAGGGTTCGCCCGGTCATTCGGGGATGCCGGTGAGACGCATCACCGCCCGGGCCTTGTACCGGCGGTTCACCCCGAGGAGCACAGCGGTGAACGCCTCCACCGCACCGGCGCCGGCCAGGGACCCCCCGTGGAGAGGCCGCAGGTCGGGGATCCGGGCCACGAGCTCGGCGGTGGCGTCGAAGGCCGACTGGTGGTCGGAGCACACGATTACGTCGCCCCGGATGGGCGTGTCGATGTCGGCCAGGCTCCGGGCCGGCACGTGGTGGAAGGCGGCGGCCACGAGGGCGTCGGGAACCGTCTGCTGCACGTCGGCGGCCACCGATCCCGTCGGGGGGATGACGGCCACGAACTCGCCGTCGCGGCGCTCGAGGGCGTTGGCCATGGAGACCACGACCTTGCCGGCCAGGTCGTCGCCCACCGACTTGGCGGTGGAGGCGGCGGCGTCCCAGGGAGTGGCCACCACCACCAGCTGGGTCTGGGCGGCGGCGGCGTTGTCGCCG
Organism: Acidimicrobiales bacterium; assembly: GCA_051004925.1. Classification (GTDB taxonomy): domain Bacteria; phylum Actinomycetota; class Acidimicrobiia; order Acidimicrobiales; family AC-14; genus DATAQC01. The sequence goes on from JBPCJV010000268.1 coordinate 3,943, forward strand.
GGCTCCAGCCAGAGCTTCGTGTCGGGCCACGCCGTCCGCAGCTCGTCGCAGACGGTCTTGGCCCGGTCCGCCGACCGGGAACCGATCACCACGTCGAGGCCGACCGAGGCCAGCCGTACGGCCAACGCCTTGCCTGCCGGTCCGGTTCCTCCGAGGATGCCCACGCGCACGGCGGACACACTCTCACGCCCGGAGGGGTGGTTGGAATACGAGCCCTCTACGCGGCCTCGCCCGTCAACCGGCGCCACAGGCGCGGCACCCGGCCGGGCCGGAACGCCTTGGCGTTGACCAGGGCGGCCAGGACAGGGCGGGTGGCCGCGTGGCGCAGGGCCAGGCGCTCGGGGGTCTTCTTCACCGCCCACCACGTGCGCCAGCCGGGAAGGCCGACGACCTCGTACACGCCGGGGTGCACGAGGCTGTCGAACATGCACTCGATCAGCAGCGGGGCCTGCCACCGGATGCGGGCCCGTTCCCACCACGACGCCCGGACCCAGAGGTCGGGAAGCACGGTGCGGGCGAAGGCGAGGTGACGGGCCTCTTCCTGGCGGTGGTAGCGGCTGACCCGGCACAGGAACGGGTCGCTCTCGGGATGTTCGGCCTGGAGCTTCTGGAACAGGTCGGGGATCTCCTCCCCGGCCAGCACCAGCACGCAGACCAGCGCGGGGTTGTCGAGCAGGGTACGGATCGTCCAGTGCTTTACCGCGCCCAGGACACCGCGCTCGAGAGGGTTCACCGCCTCCGGTCGCAGCTGGCCCAGGAGGCGGACGAAGAGCCGGGAGTGGCGGGTCTCCTCGCCGAGCTCGTGCAGGGCGTAGACGACCCGGGGGTCGGTGAGGTCGGGCTCCTTGGAGATCTGCAGGTTGAAGGCCGCTCCCAGCACCGCCTCGAAGCGGATGCCCTCGCCGACGATGGACGCCACCTCCTCCCGCGACAGCGCGGCGGCCTGGTCGGCCGTGAGGCTGTGACCGAGGCCGAGGCCGGCCACGCTGAGCAGGCTGTCGGCGATGACCTGCCCGGGCCCGATCTCGCCGATGATGTCCACGTCGGGGTCGACGACGTGTCGGGCGGAGACGTCGGAGAGACGGGAGACACGGACGGCGACGGAGCTGCTCATGACGACCTCCACGATCGGACCTTCCTGTACACCGTACACCGTTACACCATTTACTGTCGCGGTATATCTCCGGGACGTTCGCCGAGGTAGGCGGCTTCCAGGGCCTCGGGATCGGCGACCAGCTCGGATGCCGCCGCGCTCACCACCACCCGGCCCTGGCGCAGGACGTAGGCCCGGTCGGCCACGCCGAGGACGACGGGGGCGAACTGCTCCACCACCAGGACGGCCATGCCGCTGTCGGCCAGCGCCCGCAAGGTCTTCAGGGCCTCGTCGATCAGGAGCGGGGCCAGTCCGAGGCTGAGCTCGTCGACGAGCAGCAATCGCGGCCGGGAAGCGACGGCTCGGGCCAGGGCCACCTGCTGCTGCTCACCTCCCGACAGCAGTCCCGCCCGCCGCGCCAGCAGGGGGCGGAGGGCGGGAAGGCGGTCGAGGGCGCCGGCCGCGGCCGATCGCCCGGTGCGTCCCGGGCCGGCGGCGAGCCGGAGCTGCTCCCCCACCGTGAGCCCGGCCAGCACGCCGCGGTCCTGTGGGGCCAGGGCGACACCCCGCCTGACCATCCGGTGGGGCCGGGCCACCACCGCCTCGCCCTCGACGCGAATCGTGCCACCGAGGGCCGGGAGCACCCCTGCGGCGGTGAGCAGGGTGGTGGTCTTGCCCGCGCCGTTGGCCCCGAGCAGGGCCACGACCTCGCCCTCGCCCACCACGAGGTCCACGTCGTGGACCACGGCGACGCCCCTCCATCCGGACGACAGGCGGGCGAGCTCGAGGACCGGCCGACCGGGAGT
>JBPCJV010000269.1:0-8851 GCA_051004925.1 Acidimicrobiales bacterium
CCTACGGCCTGGACATACCCCCACACGGTTCCCCACGTCCGGTCGACGCCGGCGACGGCCTGCACCGAGGGCAGCACGGATGCCGGCATGGCCTCCCGGTCGGACACCGCCTGTCCGACTGCGTCGAACTGGGCCGCGGAGCGCACCACCACGTCGACCTGACCGGGGACGGGGGCGGAGGCCCGGGCGAAGGCCGAGTCGATGGTGTCGGTGAGCACGAACGTCCCGCACACGAGGCTGACGGCCAGGGCCACCCCTGCTGCCGTGTGTGCGAGGCGGGTGCCGTGGTCCAGCGAGCCCTTGAGCACCGGCCACATGTCAGTCGCCCAGGTGCAGCATGTGCTCGACCACCGCGTCGGCCGAGGGTGTGGCCACCTCGTCGACCACCCGGCCGTCGGCCAGGAAGATCACCCGGTCGGCCCAGGCCGCGGCCATGGGGTCGTGGGTGACCATCACGATGGTCTGGCCGAAGCCGTCGACCGCCTCCCGCATGAACGCCAGGAGGTCGTGGCCGGCACGCGAATCGAGGTTGCCCGTGGGCTCGTCGGCGAAGATGACCTCGGGCTGAGACACCAGCGCCCGCGCCGCCGCCACCCGCTGCTGCTGGCCGCCCGAGAGCTGGGTCGGCCGGTGCCGCAGCCGGTCACGCAGGCCCACCACGTCGACGACCCGGTCGAACCACGCCGGGTCCGGCCGGCGACCGGCCAGGGCCAGCGGCAGGGTGATGTTCTCGGCCGCGGTCAGCGTGGGCAGCAGGCCCTCCCGGGCCGTTCAGGCCTTGATGACGTCGAGGCCCGGGACCTCGACGTAGTCGTCGTCCTGGGTGACAACGGAGACCCCGAGAGACAAGGCGGTGGCCGCGATCCACGAGCCGTTGACCGGCATGCGCTGGCCGGTTTCTCGAAGGAGGAGCCGGAGCCTGGCCCATGCTTCAGCCACCCCATCGTCGACCTGGAGGGGCTGGAGCGCGAGCGCATGGGTCAACGTGGCCAGCCGACGGTCACGGGTGAGGAGGTTCTCGGCGGCGAGGACCCCGGCTCGCAATTCGCCGACGGTGATGACCGAGACGGCGAGCTCGTCGGGAAGGGCGGCTCGGTCGAGCTCCCGCCCGGACTCGCGAGCGATGAACACGCTGGTATCCGCAAGTCCCCGGCTCACGACAGGGGCGAGTCGTCGGTCGTTCCCGGCGCTAGGGAGCGAAGATCCGCAGCCAGTCCTGGGTCGGCTTGGTGCTCGAGCACCGCGGCCACGAACTCGTCACGTCCCACCCAACTCGGGCGCCGGCCGAGCGGCTGCAGGACGGCGAGTGGTCGACCGTCAATCGTGATTGTGATGCTCTCGCCGGCCTGGACCCGGTCGAGCACGGCGCGCGTGTTGTTCCGCAGCTCGCGTGACGCGACCGACGACATGCAACGATCGTAGCAAGTATGCGACAGCCTGAGCCATAGATCGGCGGCTATACGAAGCGCATCGTGTCGCCGGAGTCGTCGTCGACCATCCGGGCGCATGTCGGGCACCACCAACGGGCCTCCATGGGTGTGCCGCAGGCGTCGTGGGCCATCGCTGCGTCGTCGCCGCCGCGGCCCGCCCCCCACTGGGCGAGGAGGCGGACGGCACCGGCCAGCTCGCGGCCCGACGCGGTGAGCTCGTAGACGAACCGCGGCGGGCGCATCGAGTACGGCGTGGCCACCACCACCCCCTCACGCTCCAGGTGGCGGAGACGCTGGCTCAAGATGTTGGACGCCAGGCCGGGCAAGTCGCCGATCAGGTCGTTGAACCGGCGGGGGCCGCCCAGCAGGGCATTGACCACGAGCAGCGTCCACCGGTCGCCGACCCTGGCCATCGCCTCGGCGAGCGGGCTCACCGAACTCGTCTCCGCGGTCGTCCCGGGCGGCGTGCCCGCCGGCGTGGGCTCCATCGCTCCCATCCTGCCCTCCGGGACGTGGCAGTTGCCGAACTGCGTGGACATTGGTAACTTGCAACTCACAAGTTACTAGAAGAGAAGCGAGGGACGCCATGTCAGGACTGGACGAGGTGCAAGCGGCGATCCGGGCGGTGGCCGAGTCGGCGGGCCCCGCCGTCGTGGGGATCGGGCAGGGCTGGGGGCTGGGGTCGGGCGTCGTGGTCAACGACGGCGTGGTCCTCACCAACGCCCACAACGTGCGGGGTGGCGAGGTGGCGGTGTCGTTCGGCGGTGACGGCGGCACCGTCGCCGCCAAGACCGTTGAGGGTCATGTGGCCGGCGTCGACGTGGACGGCGACCTGGCCGTGCTCAACGTCGACACCGCGGGGGTGACCCCGCCCCCCTGGGCCGAGACCGCGGCCGAGCTGGGCGCCGTGGTCTTCGGCCTGGCCAACCCGGGCGGGCGCGGCCTGCGTGTCACCGTCGGGCTGGTGTCGGCGCTGGGACAGGCCTTCCGGGGCCCCCGGGGCCGCCGCGTCACCGGTTCCATCGAGCACACCGCCCCGCTGGTGCGAGGGTCGTCGGGAGGGCCGGTGGTCGACGCGGCCGGCCGCTTGCTCGGCCTCAACACCAACCGCCTGGGCGACGGGTTCTACGCCGCCATCCCGGCCGACGACGACCTGCGCGGCCGGGTCGACGCCCTCGCCCGGGGCCAGTCGGCGTCGCCCCGACACCTCGGTGTCGGCCTCGTGCCCGGCCGGGCCGCCCGCCATCTTCGTCGTTCGGTGGGCCTCCCCGACCGTGACGGCGTGCTCGTGCAGGTCGTGCAGGACGACAGTCCCGCGGCCCGGGCCGGGCTGCGCCGGGGCGACCTGATCACCGAGGCCGGCGGCGCTCCGGTGACCGGCGTCGACGACCTGCACGCCGTGGTCGACGGCCTGGAGGAGGGCCAGTCGCTCTCCTTGGGCGTGGTCCGCGGCGCCGAGGAGCTGTCGGTGAGCGTGACCTTCGGCACCACCCGCGAGGAAGGCTCGGCGTAGTGCCGGCCATGGCCACCGGTCACCCCGCTCCGGGGGCCGCTCGGGCCCGGGACCAGGCATCAACACGGCCGTGGTCGGGCCGGGCACGGGCCAGGGGCTGGGGCTGGCCGTGCCCGTGAACGCCACGACCAAGGCCATCCTCGCCACCCTCGCCACCGACGGTCGGGTGCGACGGGCCTATCTCGGCATCGCCGGCGGGTCGCGGCCGCTGCCCCCGCGCGCCGTCGACGCCACCGGGCGCGAGAAGGGGATCGAGGTGCTCACCGTCGTGGGCGGCAGCCCGGCGGCGGAGGCAGACCTTCGCCCCGAGGACCTCATCGTCGCCGTCGACGGGGTGCACGTGGCCGACGTGGGCGACCTCCAGCGCCTGATGACGTCCGAGCGCATCGGTCGGGTCTTCCCCGTCGAGGTCTTCCGGCGGGGCCGGTTGGAGACCGTCGACGCAACCCCGACCGAACTCGCCTGACCTGTCCAACCCGCTGGGCGGTGCGGTTGCCGAGCCGGCCGGGACGCGATTGGCTCATTCGGTGAGCGCACGTGACCACCTCAACAGCGGCCGAGCGTAGGCCGTCGCCCGATGAGCTCGGGACTGCTGCGGTGGGGACGCTCGTCGGTGGGCCGGTTGGCGCGCCTCTTCCTGCCTGGCGTGCGGCAGGTGCACGCCCAGGTCGCGCCCTTCGCCCGGGCCTGGGACGAGGCCAACGACGCCGCCCGGGCGGGCGAGGGGCCGCTGTGGGTCGTCCTCGGCGATTCCACCGCCCAGGGCATCGGCGCCACCAGCTACGACCAGGGGTACGTGGGCCAGCTGCGGGCCGCCCTCGACGGGCACTCGTCGGTGCCGTGGCGGGTACTCAATCTCTCGCGCTCGGGCGCCAAGGCGACCGACGTGGTGGCCACCCAACTTCGGTTGCTCGAGGCCCTTGCCGACCCACCTGAGCTGGTCACGTGCGCCATCGGCGCCAACGACATGTTCCCCACGCCGCTGCCCGCCCTGCTCTCGTCGATGCGCGAGATCCTGCGCCGGCTGCCGAAGGGCGCGGTGATCGCCACCGTCCCCCAAGGCCTGCGTCCGGCGCGGGCCATGGCAATCAACGACGTGATCAGGGCAGAGGCACCCGCCGCCGGCCTGGCCGTGGCCGATGTGTGGGCCCACACGGCACCGCCGTGGCACGGCAAGCTGGCCGCCGACGGCTTCCACCCCGGCGTCGCCGGCTACGCCGACTGGGCCGCCGCCTTCGCCGAGGCCCTCCCCGACGACCCGCAGGTACCGACGCCCGGCTGAGCTGCCGTTTGGTCAGAACCAGCCGGCGTAGACGATCTTGATGGACCGGCCGTCCTTGCTCGCCGTCGGTGGCGACGCGGCGTAGGCCTTCAGGATCCCTTCGGCGGCGGCCGGCGACGCCGAGGCGTTCCTCGACAGGTAGAGCGCACCGGAGCCGGCCACGTGGGGAGAGGCCATCGACGTGCCCGACATGGTGGCGGTGCCGCCGTTGTTCCAGGTGGAGACCACGCCGACCCCCGGGGCCCAGACGTCGACGCAAGACCCGTAGTTGCTCCACGACGGCTCCCGGTTGGAGGCGTCCGTGGCCGCCACGGTGACGATGCCGTTGGCGACGCCGCCGCCGGCCCGCGCCGGGGAGTAGTTGCAGGCGTTGGCCCCGTCGTTGCCCGCGGCCACCACGTAGAGCACACCGCTCGCGGCCGATCGGCGCACGGCGTCGTCGAGGGCCTGGGACCCTGCGCCGCTCAGGCTCAGGTTGGCCACGGCCGGCTTCCTGGCCGCCGCCGTGACCCAGTCGACGGCGGCGATGACACTCGACATGGACCCGTTCCCGGCGCAGTCGAGGACCTTGAGCCCGATGATGGGCAGCCCCGGGGCCGCCCCGACCACGTGGTTGGCGTTGTCCTTGGCCCCGATCGTGCCCGCCACGTGGGTGCCGTGGCCGTTGCAGTCGTAGTTCCTCCCGTCACCGGTCATGTTGCCGTGGGCGACCACGTTCAGATCCGAGTGGCCGAAGTTGATGCCGGTGTCGATTACGTAGGCGCTGACCGTGCCCACCGATCCGGAGCCGTTGCCCGCGACGGTCGAGCTGACGTCGGCGTTGACCCGGTCGATGCCCCAGGGCAACGTCTGGGCCGTCGCCTTCACCGGGGCGTCGGCTTCCACGTACGCCACCCGAGGGTCGGCGCGCAGTCGGGCCACCCGGTCGGCGGGGATGCGGGCGGCGTAGCCGTTGAGGGCGGACCGGTAGACCTGGCGGACCTCGACGTCGAGGGCCCGCCGCTGCTCGTCGGCCGCCCGGCCGGTGTCGACCCCGTCCTTGAGGACCACGATGTAGCGGTCGGGCTCCTCCGCCGCCGCCGCGGTCGCCACGCCACCGAGCCCGGGCACGGACGCTGCCCCCGCGAGGAGCGCGGCGGCCAGAAGGAACCTGCGTTTGATGAGCTCAGCCTCCCCGGGGGGCCATAGGTCGGTTGTCGACAGGGCGAGGCGCCACCTTGAGACGAGCGCGTCGCTCGTTGCGTCTCAGGTGCCGGCGATCGACCTCAGCGGCATGCGGGGACCGAACCGCGGAGGACGGGGCCCGCCGCTCACGATGAGACGGATGACCCGGCCCCGGTGGCCTCGGTAGGGCTCGAGGAGCTCGAGCATGCGGGCGTCGTCGGCCCGGGCCTCCCCGGCCATGGCCCAAGCCACCAGGTTGGGCAGGTGGTAGTCGCCCACGCTCACCGCGTCGGCGTCGCCCAGGGCGACGATCGCCACCTCGGCTGCCGTCCACGGGCCCACGCCGGGCAGGGCGGTGAGGCGGCGGTAGGCGTCGGCCAGCGCCATGGCGGTGACCTCCTCCAGACGGGCCGCGTACGAGCACGCCACCCGCACCGTGTCGGCCCGCTTGGCCTCGATGCCGAAGCGGTGGAAGGCCCAGGTGGGCGTGGCCGCCAGCGTCGCGGGCGCCGGAGGCAGCAGCAACTTCCCGGGGCCGGGCGCGGGCTCGCCCAGCGACCGGACCAACCCCGCGTAGGAGCGGCGGGCCTCCAGGCCCACGACCTTCTGCTCGAGGATGCTCGGCACCAGGGCCTCGACGACGGCGGCCGACCTGCTGATGCGCAGGCCCCGCTGCTGGCGCCGGAGGTCGGCCACCACCGGGTCACGGGGCGCGAAGTCGTCGTCGATGTCGGACGCGCCAACGAGGTCGGGAAGGGCGTCGAGGGCCCATTGGGCACCCGGGCCCCAGGCGCGGGCGCTCACCCTGGCGCCCTCCGCGGTGAGCAGGGTGGTGACGGGGCCCGCCGGCGTCCGGGTCGCCCGCCACACGCCGTCGGGCCCGATGCGCATCGACGGGTCGAGGCCGCCCCGCCGCAGCGGACGCAGGGTGAGGCCCAGGTCGACCGGGCGGTCCAGCGTGATCGTCCGCTTCCGCTCGGTCACGTCCATGGGCGTCCCAGGTTAGAGCTGGAGGGACTTCACCTCGAGGTACTCCTGGAGGCCGTGTCGACCGAGCTCCCGCCCGAGGCCGGACTGCTTGTAGCCACCGAACGGGGCGACGGGGTTGTACCCGCCCCCGCACACGTCGACCTGCCAGGCGCGCAGCCGGCGGGCCACGGCCAGGCCCCGCTCCCGGTCGGCCGAGAACACCGCGCCATGCAGGCCGTAGACGGTGTCGTTGGCGATGGCCACGGCGTGGTCGTCGTCGTCGTAGGGCATGACCGAGAGCACGGGGCCGAAGATCTCCTCCTGGGCGATGGCCATCTCGGGGGTCACGTCGGCGAACACCGTGGGACGGACGTAGAAGCCCCGGTCCAACCCGGAGGGCTGCTCGGCCCCACCCGTCACGAGGGTGGCTCCCTCCTCGGAGCCCCGCCGGATCCACCCTCGTACCCGCTCCTGCTGGTCCTTGGTGGCCAGGGGGCCCAGCCGGGCCGCGCCCCCGAGGGGAGGGCCCACGGTGAATTCCTCGGCCACGTCCCGGGCGATCTCCACGGCGTCGTCGTGGAGCCGGCGCGGCACGAGCATGCGACTCCACGCGATGCAGGTCTGGCCCGAGTTCAGGAAGCACTGGCTCACCGTCGCCCGCACCGCCTCCGCCAGGTCGGCGTCGTCGAGGACGACCGACGGCGACTTCCCGCCCAGCTCCAAGGTCACCCGCTTCACCGTTCCCGCCGCCACCTCCGACACCCTGCGTCCGGAGGCCGTCGAGCCCGTGAACGACACCATGTCGACGTCGGGGTGGGCAGCCAAAGCCCCGCCCACGATCGGCCCGTAGCCGGTGACCAGGTTGAGGACGCCGGGCGGCAGGCCCGCCTCGTGGGCCACGTCGGCCACGACGAACGCCGACAGCGGCGCCACCTCCGACGGCTTGGCCACGATGGTGCACCCGGCGGCCAGGGCGGGAGCCACCTTGCACACGAGTTGGTACAGGGGGTAGTTCCACGGGGTCACCGCGGCCACCACGCCCACGGGCTCGCGCACCACCAGCGACGACCCGATCCGCTCCTCGAAGGCGAACTCCCTGGCCAGGTCGACGTAGGACCCCATTATCATCACCGGCGCGGCGGCCTGGATCAGCGTGGCCATGGCCAGCGGGGTACCCACCTCGCGGGCGATGAGCGTGCCCACCTCGGTGCTGCGGGCCAATAGCCCGTCGGCGAGGCGCTGGATGGCCGCGGCCCGCTCCTCGGCCGGCGTGGCCGCCCATCCCTCGAAGGCGGCGCGGGCTGCGGCCACGGCCCTGTCGACGTCGGACGGCGTGCCCTCGGGCACCCGGCCCATGACCTCCTCGGTGTCGGCGTCGACCACGTCGATCGTCTCCGGCCCGTCGGGGACGACCCATTCTCCGCCGACGTAGAGCCGGTCGCGTTCGTGCAATCCTGCGTCGCTGGCGGTGGCGAGCAGCTCGCTGATGTCGGCACCTTTCGCTTGTGGCCCACGGGCCTCCGGCCCGCTCATGGTAGGCAGACGGGGTCCTCTCGGAAGTCGCCGGCTCAGACCTGGTGGCGGGGGCACCACCATGTGGTACGACCGCCGACCGTGGCTCGCCGCAGGGGGGCGCCGTCCCGTGGGCAAGCCCCGCCGGGTTGGCGCTCGGCCATCAGCTCGCCGGTGTGCGAGCCGCCTCTTTCGAGGAGATCTTCGAGGGTCCCGCGCAGGTGGCGGTAGAGGCGGCGCAGCTCCGCGGGAGTGAGCGAGGCCGCCGGTCGGGATGGGTCGAGCCCGGCCCGCCACAGCAGCTCGTCGGCGGCCAGGTTGCCCACGCCGGCCAGGCGGGCCTGGTCCATGAGGCGGGCCTTGAGCGGGGCCTGGCTTCCGGCGAGGGCGGCGCGCAGCCCGGCGGCGCCCACGGTGAGGGCGTCGGGGCCGAGGCGGGCCTCGTCGGGGTCGAGCTCCACCCCGCCGAGCCGCCTGGAGTCGTGCATGCGCAGGTCGCCCCCGTCGTCGAACCGCAGCGTGAAGCGGTCCCACTCCGGCACCATCCGGTTGCTGGCGAACACGTAACCGTCGACGCCTACCTTGCCGTCCACCACCAGCCGCCCGCTCATGCCGAACCGCAGGCCCAGCACCGGGCCATGGCCGCCGTCGGTGTCGACCAGCAGCAGCTTGCCGGTGCGACGGACGCCGGTGAGAACCCGGCCGCGGAGGGCGGCGCGCGCCACGGGGGCGGTCAGTCCCCGCTTGAGGTACCAGGCATCGGGGGCGACGACCTGGCGCACCCGCCGTCCCACCACCCCCTCGGCCAGCCGCCGGTACGCCTCCACCTCGGCCAGCTCCGGCACCCCGGCACCCTACCGCCGCCCCACCGCCGCCCCACCGCCGCCCCACCGCCCTTCTGGTACGCGAAACGCGCCGGGAACCAGCGCGTTTCGCGTACCAGAACCCTTCGCTGTCACAGCCTCGCGCTGAGATGGTGCC
>JBPCJV010000270.1:0-7160 GCA_051004925.1 Acidimicrobiales bacterium
GCGTGGCTGATCTTCGGCCAGTCGGCCTCCAGCAGGCGGCCGTTCCGCATGCGGGTGGCGTCGACCCGGGCCTCCGAGCACAGCAGCCGCTGGGTGAGCTCTCGGTGGCTCATCTACAGGGAGAAGACCAGCACCGGCTCCGACGCCTCCAGGGCGGCATGGGCGGCCAACCCAAGCGCGAACGAAGTTTTCCCCATCCCCGGTCTCGCTCCCACGATGACCAGGTTGGAGGGCTGGAGGCCGGCCAGCTGCTTGTCGAGGTCGACGAAGCCGGTGGGCACGCCGGTGATGTCCTGGTTGCGCTCGTAGAGGGCCTCGATGTGGTCGAGGTGGCGCTCGAGCAGCTCGCGGATGGGGGCCATGGAGTCGGTGACCCGGCGCTGGGCCACCTCGAACACCAGGGACTCGGCCTCGTCGATGGCGGCGAGGACGTCGTCGGGCACGGCGTAGCCCATCTCGGCGATCTGGCCGGCCACGGCGATGAGGCGGCGGAGGAGGGAGTGCTCCTCGACGATGCTGGCGTAGCGGGTGGCGTTGCCGATGGCCGGCGTGCGGGCCTGCACCGAGATGAGGGTGGCCGGGCCGCCGATGCCTTCGAGCAGACCGGCCCGTCGCAGCTCCTCGGCCACGGTGACCGGGTCGGCGGGCTCGCCCTGGGCGTACAGCGAGGTGACCGCCTCGTAGATGTGGCCGTGGGCGGGCTTGTAGAAGTCCTCTCCGGAGAGCTGGGCCTCGACGGCGGCGACGATGGCATCGCGGCTGAGGAGCATGGCTCCCAGCAGCGACTCCTCGGCTTCGAGGTTGTGGGGCGGGATTCTGGCTGTGGTCCCCGTCGCCTGGCGGCGACGGGTCTCATCGAGGGACTGAACCATGATGCCGGTCACCCTTGTCGCTCAGGCCTGGGGACCGATAGACCTCAATGCTGTGGGAAACCCCGTGGACGACGGCGTTCCGGCGTGCCGACTCGGCGAACATATGTTCGAGTCTACTGAGGGGCTGCGACAACCTCCACGGCGAGGCGCAGCTCGACGTCGGTGTGCAGCCGAACGGCCACCTCGTGCGACCCCAACGACTTGATGGGCTCGTCGAGATGGAACTGCCGGCGGTCGAGTGTGACTCCGGCCTGGGTCTCCACGGCGGCGACCAGGTCGGCCACCGTGACCGAGCCGAACAGACGCCCCTCGGCACCGGCCTTGGCCCCGATGGTGACCGTCTTGGGCGCCAGGCGGGTGGCCACCTCCTCGGCCGAGGCCCGGTCGCGTGCCTCCCGGATGTCACGCGACTTGCGCATGTCACCGGCCTGGGCAACGGCCCCGGGGGACGCCTTGAAAGCCAGCCCCCGCGGCACCAGGAAGTTGCGGGCGTAGCCGTCGGCCACGTCGAGGACGTCGCACTTGTTGCCCACGTTGGCCACGTCGGCGCGCATGACGACCTTCACTCGATTCCCACCTCGTCGACGCCCACGTCGAGGACCGCAATTGTCTCGACACTGTCGTCGGGCCCCGCGGTGGGGACCCCGCCCGGAGGAGGCTCGGTAGGCTCGGGGCGGCTACCGGCGCCCGGCGGTCGGTCGGGCCGGCTGGGCCCGCCGAAGCGCGACCCGCCGCCACCACCGGCGCCGTCACGGCCCCCGCGACCACCACGGCCCCCGCCGCGGCCGCCCTCGGCCGTGGCCCGCTGGCTGTACGGAAGCAAGGCGAGCTCCCTGGCCGTCTTGATGGCTATGGCCGCGTCGCTCTGGTGCCGCCGGCAGTTCCCCGAAACCCGTCGGGCCCGGATCTTCCCTCGGTCGGACATGAACCGCCGGAGCAGGTTGACGTCCTTGTAGTCGACCCAGGAGATCTGGTCCTTGCAGAACACGCAGACCTTCTTCTTGATCCGCTTGCCGGTGTCCTTCGGTGCGCGTTTGCGCTCGCGATCGCGATCGCCTCCACCACGGGCCATTAGAAGGGCTCCTCGCCGTACTCGTAGGTGGGTGCCGCCTGTGGGCCCCCGCTGGTGGCCGGGCCGGCGGCGGCGCCAACGGGGCTGCCCCCCTCGGACGGGCCGCGGCGGTCGTTCTTGCGGACCTCGGCGGTGGCCCAACGCAGGCTGGGGCCGATCTCGTCGGCGATCACTTCGATCTTCGACCGGCGCTCACCCTCGCCTGTCTCCCACGAGCGCTGCTCGAGGCGGCCGGTGACCAGCACCCGCGCCCCCTTGGCCAGCGACTCGCTGGCGTTCTCGGCCATCTCCCGCCAGCACACGATGTCGAAGAACGACACCGCTTCCTTGCGCTCGTTGGTCCGGCGGTCGTTCCACACCCGGTTGACGGCCGGCCCGAAGCTGGCTGTGGCCTGGCCGCTCGGGGTGAACCGCAATTCGGGGTCCCTGGTGATGTTGCCCACCAGCGTCACGCTGTTTCCGTTGGCCATGTCTCCCTCACGCTCCGTTCGCGCTCGTCGCAGTTTCGTCGACCGTCGATGCCGGGACGGTCGCGTCGGCCACCTCGGTGGCGGTGTCGCTGGCCGCGGGGGCGGCGTTGTCTGCCGGCGGGCGCGTGACCCGCTTCGTGGCGTGGTCGGGGAGGCGGACCACCTTGTGGCGCAGCACCTCGTCGGACAGATGAAGGGCCCGGTCGAGGGGGTCGAGCGAGCCTGGCCCGCCCTTGGCCTCCACCAGGAGGTAGGTGCCCTCGCGGTGATGGCGGATCTCGTAGGCCAGCCGGCGCTTGCCCCACCGGTCGACCCGACCCGGTTCGGCACCGCCGCTGCGAATGAGCTCGGTGGAACGGTCGACCTGGGCCTGGATGGCAGATTCCTCCAGGGACGGGTCGAGAATTATCATGACTTCGTACGGGCGCATACCCGAGATGTCGCCTCCCTCCGGACCTGCGCGTGGCGCAGGGCTCCGAGGCGACTCCCCGGAGCAGGGTGTTCGGTTTCGAGCCATGGTATCGCCACGGACACCATGGTCTCACCGGGGTATGACAGGTCCGACGAAACAGGAGGCAGCCGTGGACGACGACGCGTGGTTCTGGTGCCTGCGCCACCAGCGCCCGGAGCAAGGGGAGCAGGCCTGCGAGGCCGAGCAGCGGCTGGGGCCCTACGCCTCGGAGTCGGAGGCCCGCCACTGGAAGGAACGGGTGGAGGCCCGCAACGAGGCCTGGGACCAGGAGGACCGCCGCTGGGAGGGCGAAGAACCATGAACTGGTCGGGTGCCTACCCACAGGCGCCGCCCACCGACAGCTGAGATCCTGGGCCGATGCCTTGGTCGGCCAGGCCTCCCTTCCGCACCTCGAGGGCGAAGCGGTAGGGCTTGGTGGCTCGATAGGTCGGGCAGTCGACCCGGTCGAGGCACGGCTCCATGTCGGCCGACGACACGAAGCGTCCCTCGGAGTCGAACCAGGCGATGGACAGTGGCATCGGCGTGTCCTTCATGTAGAAGCCGCCGCTGGTGTCGGCATCGAACCGGAACAGCATGGCGTCGTGGCCAGCCAGGTCGGTGCGGTTCATGAGGCCCTGCCGGCGCTCGGCCTCGGTCGCGGCCAGGAGGGCACACCGCTCGTTGCCGGCACCGTCGATCCGGTAGGCGATCTCGCCGAACCCGGCCACCTGGGGCCGCAACGGGTGCGGGAGCAGGCGGGGATCGGCGGGGCGGTCGGCACCGAGCACGATGAACACGACGACAGCCGTGACCACGGCCGCCCACACGCTCCAGCGCACGACGGCGTTTCGCCCAGGGCCCGAGCGGCCCTCCGAGCGGGGGGCCGGGCGGTCGTCGGCGGCCGGGGCGTCCTGCGGATCGGTCACGCCGTGCGGTCGGCCCGGACGCCGACGCCGGAAGGGTCGGCGGCGGAATCGAGGGCGCGGGCCACGTCGTCACTGAGGCGGTAGCTCTCGGCGTCGGAGGGAAAGCGCCCGTCGCGGACGTCGGCGGCGAACGCCGACACCGCCTCTACTCCGTCGGCCTTGAGCGAGGCGTACCGGCGGACGAAGCGGGGGGCGATGCGGTCCTCGAGCCCCAGCAGGTCGTGGAACACCAGCACCTGGCCGTCGCAGTGGGGCCCGGCGCCGATGCCGATGGTGGGAACGGGCACCGACGCGGTGACCAGCCGGGCGACCTCGGCGGGCACGGCCTCGAGCACGATGGCGAAGCAGCCGGCCTCGGCCAGGACCCCGGCCTCGTCGACGAGCGCCTCGGCGGCATCGAGCTGCTGGCTCTGCACCCGGTACCCCCCCATGGCGTGGACCGACTGCGGCGTGAGACCGAGGTGGCCCATGACCGGGATCTCCGCGTGCACGAGCGCGTCCACCATGGGTAGGCGGCGGCGCCCGCCTTCGAGCTTCACCGCCTGGGCGCCGGCCCGGACGAGCGTGGCCGCGTTGCGCACGGTGTCGGCCGGATCGAGATGGAACGAGAGCCAGGGAAGGTCGGCGACCACCAGGGCACGGGGCCGGGCGCGCCCAACGGCGGCCACGTGGTGGGCCATGTCGTCGACGGTGACCTGGAGGGTGTCGTCGTAGCCGAGCACCACCATGGCCAGCGAGTCGCCCACGAGGATGACGTCGACGCCCGCGTCGTCGGCAATCCGAGCACCGGGGAAGTCGTAGGCGGTGACCATCACGATGGGCGTTCCGCCCTTGCGCGCCCGCACCCCTGGGACGGACAGCTGCTGGGCCATCTGTGCCTCCTCCCGTCCGGCGCCCGATGGCTGCCGGCGGTCATTGCGAGTCTACCGGCGTAAGCGCCAGGAGCAGAGAAACGAGCCCGCGGCGCGGGTCAGCAGAACCCCGGCTTGTCAACGGGCACAGGCACAGAGATGCACGTCGTCGTCGGCGTGACGCTGGTCGTGCGGGGTGTGGGCGGATCCGGGGCGACAGTGGCGGCGGTGGTGGGCGGCGACGTCGGAGACGGCGAGTCGTCCTGCGAGGAACCCGACGTGGACCCCCTCGACCCGAACAGCTCCGGGGCGACCGTCGACGTCGGCGACGAGTACGGGAGGATCCCGCTGGAGGTGATGGGCCGGCCGGGGAACGTGGTGGGTTCCGGGTACTCCTCGGTGTCGGGCGCCGCCCTGCTCATGAACAGGCGCCAGATGTCGGCGGGGATGGAGCCGCCGTTCACCTTGTCCACTCCGTGGATGTTGACCAGGGGTTGGGACTGGCCCTCGGGATAGCCCATCCAGACCGCGGTGGTGAGCTTGCGGTTGAACCCGATGAACCAGGCGTCGCCGTTGTCGTCAGTGGTGCCCGTCTTCCCCCATGCCGGACCGGTGGGCAACTGGGCCCCGGCTCCCGAGCCCCGCTCCACGACCTGGCGCAGGATGAAGTTGAGGGTGTCGGCCTGCTCCTTGTCGAGCACGCGTTTGCGCGCGGGCCGGTCGTCGAGCAGGACGCTGCCCCCCACCGTCAGCCGTTTGATGCCCCTCGGATCGGTCTGGCTCCCCTCGTTGGCGAAGGTCAGGTAGGCGCCGGCCATCTCCAGCACCGAGACGACAGGGGTGCCGAGGGTGACCGAGACCACGGGCTCGAGCCGCGACTTGACACCGAGCTCGTTGGCCATGGTTACGACCTTCTCGGGCCCGATGGCCGTCACCAACTGGGCGTAGACGGTGTTGACCGAGTTCACCGTGGCGTCGATCAGGTTGATCGGGCCGTAGGCCGCGTCCTCGTAGTTCTCGACCTGCCAGTCCTTGCCGTTGTCGGCCTTGGGGAACACCATCTTGGCCGGGCCGCTGAACGACGACTGGACCGAGTACCCGTCCCGGATGGTGGCGGCCAGGAGGAAGGGCTTGAACGTGGAACCCGCCTGGCGTCCGCCGCCGCCGCCGTCGGCGCCCACGGCGAGGTTCACCTTCGACTCGGCCCAGTCCCGTCCCCCGACCATGGCCACGATATGGCCGTCGGCGTCGAGGGAAACCAGCGCGCCCGCCGGGTCGCCGTCGCGATTGAGGGTCTGGGTGTACACGGAGTCGTACGCGAGGTTCTGGAGCCGGGGGTCGAGGCTCGTGTAGACGCGCATGCCGCCCCGGAGGACCTGGTCGGCGGAATAGGTGGCCACCAGCTTCTGGCGCACGTACTCGACGAAGTACTCGACGCCCTTGATCGACGAGGTGACCGTGGTGTCGTTCTGGGTGGGGGGCTTCACGTAGGACGCCAGGTCGATCCGCTCGACCTCGGCGGCCTGGGCCGGCGTGATGGCCCGGTTCTCCACCATGGCGTTGAGGACGAAGGTGCGTAGCTGCTTGGCCTCCATGGGGTGGTCGGCCACGTCGCTGCCCGACGGGGCGCGGATGAGGCCGACGATGTAGGCCGACTCCTTCAGGTCGAGTTGCGATGCGTCCTTGTCGTAGTACGCCTTGGCCGCGGCCTGGATGCCGTAGGCGCCCCGTCCGAAGTACACGGTGTTCAGGTAGCGCTCCAGGATCTGCTGCTTCGAGTACTTCTGCTCGATCTTGACGGCGGCGACCGCCTCCTTGAGCTTGCGCACCAGAGTGCGGTCGCCCTGGCCGACGAAGGCGTTCTTCACGTACTGCTGGGTGATCGTCGAACCGCCCTGGCGGACGCCCTTCTTGCGGATGTCGGCCCAGGTGGCCCGGGCGATGCCGATGGGGTCGACGCCGCTGTGCTCGAAGAACTTGCGGTCCTCGGCGGCCACCACTGCGTCGACCGTCACCTTGGGCACCTGCTCGAGGCGCACGGGAAAGCGGTTCTCGTCGCCGTGGAACAGCGCCAGCTGGCTGCCCGTGCCGTCGTAGACGATCGTCGTCTGGGCCTGGGGCACCTCGGGCGGCAGCGGGATGGGGGTGATCACCCAGGCGGCACCGGCCACACCGGTGAAGAAGAGCAGGCCGAGAAGGAACCACAGCCGTCGGTACCGCCAGAAGAACCCCGGGCGCTTCTGCCGCCGCGTCCGGGGGCCGCGGCCGCCGGCGCCACCGTCTGCGGGTCTACCTGGTGGCCGGGGGCCCCTCTCCCCCGTGGAGCCGGGGCCGGGATTTGCGCTCCTCCTGCTTCCTGGCGCGCGCGCTGACGCGCCTGCGGGGGCGCGCACGCTGAGAGCGGGTTGCCCGGCGAGGGCGGGGCGTCGACGCACTGCGCTTCGATGGTACCAACTTGCGGGACGGCTGCCGAGGCGGGACCGGTTCCAATGAGGGTTCCTCCGGGGCGACAGGCGGG
>JBPCJV010000271.1:0-4422 GCA_051004925.1 Acidimicrobiales bacterium
TCGTCGTGGCGGTAGCCGAGCGACAGCACCGCCTCGGTGATGCCGTGGTGGGCCAGGTGGGCCAGCACCCGCTCGATCATGGGCACTTCGGCCACCGGCAGCATCTGCTTGGGCACGGCGATGGTCAACGGGCGGAGGCGGGGGCCCTCGCCGCCCACCAGGACGACGGCTCTCACGGAGCGGGGGGGCTCGGCGGGGTCTCGGCCGGGGCGGTGTCCGGGGGTGCGGTGTCCGCGGGTGCGGAGTCGGCCGGCACGGCATCGGCCGGTGGCGTGGAGTCGGCGGGCGGAGGCTCGTCGGTGTGGGGGGGGGCACCCGGCTCGGCGGTGTGGGGGGCCTCCGGCGCCCCGGGGGCGCCGGGCTGGGGGCCAACGTCGGTCAGCTTGTCGAGCTGGGCGGCGGACTCAGGACGCGGGATGTCGGTGCCCTTGGGGACCAGGGCGACAGTGATCAGCTCGCGGTCCTTCGGGCGGATGTTGGCCGGGCTGCCCTCGACGATCGTGCCGGGGGTGTCCGGGTTCGGGTTGGCCCAGGTCTTGGTCTGGATCACCGCTTCCTGGTCGCCGCACTTCAGGCCGTTCTTCACCGTCTCCTGGCCGGGGATGGCGATCTCAGAGGTGTTCACCGTGGCCTTCACCGCCTGGAAGAAGGCGCCCAACGTGGCCCGCCGGCCGGCGGCCACCTCGGAGAAGGGGTGGATGTGAACCACGCCGTCACCGTGGCTGTGGATACCGGTGGGGTCGGCCTGGTCGGTGATGGAGGGCATGAACTTGTCGCACACGTAGAAGCCCACGGCGGCGTGCCAGTGGTCCTGGGGCTTGCCGTTCTCAGCCGGCCGGGGGGCGGTGGTGTCGGACTGGCGTTGGTCCTTGGAGTACACGATGCCGGCCGTGCCCAGCACGACGACGAAGCCGATGAACACCGGCCAGAACCACGACGTGGACGATCCCTTTGCCGTGCGGCCGCCTCCCGTTCGAGCGACGCGAGCGACCTTTTTGTTCGACGATGCCTTACCCATGAGCCCCCGAACCTACCGCACCGGACTGCCGTGTCCGCCCCGCGGCGAGACTTCCACGGCGTGCGGCAGGCCGCGCCGGGCCCGTTGCAGCCACGCCAATACGGTGCGGACGGCGAGACCCGCGGTGACCACGGGGAGCAGCACGCGCCGGGGCCCCGTTTCCGTGCGGGCGGCGAAGCGCAGCAGCGAACGATGGTGGGCGGCGATCATGCGGTAGGGGGCCAGGTCGCTGGATGCGCCGACGGTGTGGACCACCCGGGCGTCCGGGACGTACCCCACGCGCCAGCCGGCCCGGTGCAGCCGCCAGCACAGGTCGACGTCCTCGACGTACATGAAGTAGTCGGGGTCGAAGCCGCCGACGGCGTCGAAAGCCGAGCGACGGGCGAGCAGGCAGGTGCCCGACACCCAGTCCACGTCGCGGGGCTGGTCGCGGTCGACGTCGAGCATCTTGTAGCGACGGGTGAAGCGGTTGTCGGGGCGCACCAGACCCACGAAGGCGTGGCCGACGGCCACACCCAGATCCGGGAAGCGGCGGACCGACGGGTAGCGCGTGCCGTCGGGGTTGTCGACGCGCGGGCCGACCACGGCCAGACCGTCGTCGTCGGCGAGGGCGGTGGCCATCACGCCAACGGCTCCGGGCTCAACCACGGCGTCGGGGTTCATCACGAGGAGCAGGGAGCCGCTGGTGGCCGCCGCACCCAGGTTGGCTGCCCTCCCGAACCCCAGGTTCGAACCCGTGGGAAGGAAGGTGGCGTCGTCGACGGCCGCCAGCGCGGGGCCGGAGTCGTCGACCGAGTCATTGTCGACCACGACGATCTCGCCGACCCCCTCGGCCCTCAGGCTGGCGACGCACCGCAGGAGGTGGTCGCGGGTGTTGTAGTTGACGACGACGGCGCTGACGTCGCTGACGTCGGCTGTCATCAGACCATTTCGTGAGTCGCGCGATCGCCGGAGCGCGACCACCGGCAGCGGACGAGCATCCAGGAGACCTTGACGCCGTCCAACCACGTGAACTTGCGGTTCTCGGACCGACCCCGGGGGACGTAACTGACGGAGACCTCGTGGATGCGGTACCCCTTCCGGAGCACCTTGGCCGTGAACTCGGACTCGAACCTGAAGTCGTCGGCCGTCAGGGTGATGCCGTCGAGTACGCGGCGGTCGAACACCTTGTACCCGGTGAGCATGTCCGAGAGCGGCGCGTGGTAGAGCGCGGCGGTGACCAGGGAGAGGAAGCGACTGGACACCTGGTGCCGCCACGACTGCCCCAGGCCGTCACCGCCCGACCGCTTGCCGTAGACCACCCGGACATCGCCCTGCAGGATGGGCTCCAGGAGGCGTGGCCAGTCACGAGGGTCGTATTCGAGGTCGGCGTCCTGGATCAGGATCAGATCGCCCCGGGCCCGCGACATGCCGGTGCGGATCGCCGCCCCCTTTCCGGCGTTCGTCTCGTGGCGGACCATCTGCACGGTGGAGTCCTCGATGGCGGCCAGCACCCTGTCGGTGCCGTCGGTGGATCCGTCGTCCACCACGATGATCTCGACCCGGAGCGGCGGCTCGATCCTTCGCATGCGACGTATGACCTCGCCGACCGTGTTGCGCTCGTTGAACACCGGCACGATCACCGACAGGACGCGGAAGTCGGCTCTGCTGTCCTCAGCCACGGCGGAACCAGTCGGCGGTGCGGGCCAGCCCTTCCTCGAGCGTGACCTTCGGCTCCCACCCCAGCACCGTGCGGGCCAGGGTGATGTCGGGACGGCGCTGGGCGGGGTCGTCGACGGGAAGCGGCGAGAAGCTCAGCTCCGACGACGAGCCCGTGAGCTCGAGCACGGCCTCGGCCAGATGGCGGATGGTGAACTCGTTGGGGTTGCCGATGTTCATGGGGCCCTCGTGGTCGGAGTCGAGGAGGGCGAGGATGCCGCGCACCTCGTCGTCGACGTAGCAGAAGCTCCTCGTTTGGTTGCCCTCGCCGTACACGGTGAGCGGCCGGCCGGCCAGGGCCTGCACCAGGAAGTTGGATACGGCCCGGCCGTCGTCGGGCCGCATGCGGGGGCCATAGGTGTTGAAGATGCGCACGATGCGCACCTCGACGCCGTGGTGGTGGTTGTAGGCCATGGTCATGGCCTCGGCGAAGCGCTTGGCCTCGTCGTAGACGCCCCGGGGGCCGATGGGGTTGACGTTGCCCCAGTAGGTCTCGGGCTGGGGGTGGACGAGCGGGTCGCCGTACACCTCGCTGGTGGAGGCCAGCAGGAAGCGGGCCCCCTTGTCCTTGGCCAGGCCGAGGGCGTTCTGGGTGCCGCGGCTGCCGACCTTGAGGATCTGGATGGGGATGCGGGCGAAGTCGATCGGCGACGCCGGACTGGCGAAGTGCAGCACGGCGTCGACGGGCCCGCTGACGTAGACGAAGTTGCTGACGTCGTGGTGCAGGAAGGTGAACGCCTCCTGGCCGAACAGCGGGGCGATGTTCTCGATGGAGCCGGTGACCAGGTTGTCGATGGCCACCACCTCGTCGCCCGCCTCGAGCAGGGCGCGGCAGAGGTGCGAGCCGAGAAAGCCCGCCCCACCGGTGACCACCACCCGACGCCCGGTCATCGGAGGTTCACCGGCCCAACGCCTTCGGCGGCAGCCCCGCTGACCGGGGCACTGTGCTTGCTGGTTCGCTCGCCCTGGGCTCGCTCACCGGCCGATGCCCTCGTAGGTGAAGCCCAGGCGGCGGAGGGCGGCGGGATCGAGAAGGTTGCGGGCGTCCACCACGTGGGCGGACGAGAGCGCCGAGGCCACCTTGGCGAAGTCGAGGCGGCGGAACTCGTCCCATTCGGTAAGCACGGCCAGCACCGAGGCACCCTCGCATGCCGCGTAGGGGTCGGCGACGACCTCGATGCCTTCGAGGGCCGGGTGGTCGTTACCCGGCGCGATGGCCGGGTCGTGGGCCTGTACCCGAGCGCCCAGCGACTGCAGGCGCGCGATGACCTCCAGGGCGGGCGAGCTGCGCAGGTCGTCGGTGCGGGCCTTGAAGGTGAGGCCCCATGCCGCGATCACAGTGTCGGTGACCGAGCCGCCGGCGAAGCGCACGACCTTGGCCACGACCCGGTCGAACTGGTCCTCGTTCACCTGGCGCACGCCGCGCAGCAGCCCGAAGTCGTACCCGGACTCCTCGGCGATGCGCACCAGGGCGGCGATGTCCTTCGGGAAGCAGCTGCCGCCCCACCCGGGGCCGGGGCGGAGGAACTCGAAGCCGATGCGGGTGTCGTAGCCCATACCCAGGACGACGTCGCGCACGTCGGCGCCCACCACCTCGCACACGTTGGCGATGGCGTTCACGAAGCTCACCTTGGTGGCGAGGAAGGCGTTGCAGGCGTACTTGATGGTCTCGGCCGTGGCCGGGTCGGTGACGATAACGGGGGCGG
>JBPCJV010000272.1:0-2920 GCA_051004925.1 Acidimicrobiales bacterium
GTCTCGGTGGCGAACACCACCTTGACCAGCCCGGCCGTGAAGCAGGCCTCCACCGCCTCCTTGAAGGGCGGCACCATTCCCGCGTGGTGGGCGGCCAGGCCCGACTCGAGCCCGTTGAGCCACTGGCGGTAGCCGAGGACGTCGAGGTCGGTTGCCGACAGCCGTTCCGCCTTGGCCTCGGCGATGGCGCGGATGGCGGTGCGCTCGTCGGGCGACGTCAGGCGCAGCCCGTAGTCGAGGCACTGGCGGACGGCGTCGTCGCAGGCCGCCCGGCTGAAGATGAAGAGGATGGCGGGCAGCATCGACTCGCCGTGGAGGCGTTCGACGGCCTCGGCCCGGCGGGGCGTGTAGCCCCGCCCGCGTCCCCGGCCCCGCTGGGTACGGTCGCGACCCGGGGACAGAGACCGGGCGTCGAGCCGGGCCGCTTCGGGGTTGGGCCTGCCGTCGACGAAGGTGGGAAGCAGGTGGAGACGCTCGGCCTGGCGGTCGCCCACCATGTACAGGTGGTTCAGTTCGACGGGACGGCGCTCCTCGATCACCGCCGCCGTCTCCCCCCGCACGGTGGCCACCCAGTCGGCGAACTCCTCGGCGTTCGACACGGTCGCCGACAGGCACACGAGGGTGACCTCGGGCTTCAGGTGGATGATCACCTCCTCCCACACCGGCCCGCGGTAGGCGTTCTGGAGGTAGTGCACCTCGTCGAGCACGACGTAGCGCAGCCGGTCGAGCGACGACGACCCTGCGTAGATCATGTTGCGGAGCACTTCGGTGGTCATCACGACCGCCGGGGCCTCGCCGTTCACCGCGTTGTCGCCCGTGAGCAGGCCCACGTTGGCGCTGCCGTGGCGGCAGCTCAGGTCGGCGTACTTCTGGTTGGAGAGGGCCTTGAGCGGCGTCGTGTAGAACGCCTTGCCCCCTTCGGCCAGGGCCTTGGCCACGGCGTACTCGGCCACCACCGTCTTGCCCGACCCGGTCGGGGCGGCAACGAGCACCGACGAGCCCGCGTCGAGGGCGTCGAGGGCCCGGACCTGGAACGGGTCGAGGGGGAAACCGTAGGCGGCGGCGAAGTCGTCGCGTCTCACGGCCCGCCTACTTCTTCAGGAGCCGTCCCACCACGATGGCCCCTTCGTAGAAGAGGTACATGGGGCCGGCCATGGCGAACAGCGAGATCGGGTCCTGGCTGGGGGTGATGACGGCGGCGACGACCACGATGACGACGACGGCCGGCCGCCGCCATTTGCGCAGCTTTGCGCTGGTCAGCACGCCGGCCAGCTCGAGGAACACCAGCAGGATCGGGAACTCGAAGGCGATCCCGAACGCCAGGATCATCAGGGTGATCAGGCTCAGGTACTTGGTGGGCGTGAACATCGGGTCGAGGTTGGGGCCGCCGACACCGATCAGGAACCGCAGCGCGGGCTCGAAGGTGACCATGGCCACGGCCGCCCCGACCAGGAAGAGCACGATCGAGGACACGATGAAGGGGATGGCGTACCGCTTCTCCTTCTTGTGCAGCCCCGGCGTGATGAAGCGCCAGAGCTGCCACAGCACCACCGGGGAGGCCAGGAATAGCCCACCCCAGCAGGCGATCTTGAGCCGGGTGGCGAACCCCTCCAGCGGGTCGGTGATGAGCAGCTGGTCCTTGCCGGTGATGTCGTTGTACGGCCCGATCAGCACGTCGAGGATGCGGCTGTACAGCACGAAGCAGATGATCCCGCCCACCACCAGGGCGGCGGCGCAGACGACGAGGCGCCGGCGCAGCTCGGTGAGGTGGTCGACGAGCGTCATGCGCCCGCCCTCGAGCTCGTCCATCCCGCGGTCGTCGCTGACGATGGCTATGGGGATCGCCTAGGTGGCGGAGGGCGCGCCGGGCGCGGGAGCCTCACCCGGAGGCTCGTCCGAGCTGGTGGTGTCGATGGCCGGGCTCGCGGGGGTGGGTGACGAGGGTGCAGGCGCAGGCGCCGGCGGGGGTGTCGGGTCGGGCTCGACGTCGATGACGTCGCGGATCTCGCTCTGCACGCTCTGGGACCAGCGCCGAACCTCGGACATGGCTTTGCCGATCTGACGTCCGGCCTCGGGAAGGCGTTTGGGGCCGAGGACGATCAGGGCCACCACCAGGATCACCAGGATCTCGGGGGCACCCAGCGAGGAGGGCACGGCCCCAGCCTACCGGCGGCGGGTCTTGTCGATGGACTCGCCCAGCTCCGCGGCGTCGCCGCCGAGGCGCTTCAACTCCTCGCTCACCTGCTGGCCGAGGGTGTCGACGTTGCGCTGGAGCTGGCGCGCCGCGAGCAGAACGCGGGTGAGGACGAAGAAGATGACGACGGCACCGGTGAGGGCCACCACCCCCACCACGATCCACAGCGCATCCATACGGGGAATGCTACGCCGTACCATCCCCGAGTGGAGTCGCTGCGCCGTTCGCCGATCGCTTTCGCCCACCGCGGGGCGAGCGCCCACGCCCCGGAGAACACCCTGGAGGCGTTCCGTCTCGCCCTGCGCCTCGGGGCGGCGGGACTGGAGAGCGACGTGTGGCTCACCGCCGACGGCGTGCCGGTGTTACAGCACGACGGTCGCATCGGGGGGTTCCTGCGACACAAGGCCCTGGCCGCGATCGACCGGGCCGGGTTGACGGCCACCGTCCCGAGCCTGGCCGACCTGTACGCCGAGTGCGGTACCGACTTCGAGCTGTCCCTCGACGTGAAGACCCCCGAGGCCGCGGCGGCGACCGTCGCCACGGCCGCGGCTGCCGGTGATGGAGCCGTCGACCGGCTGTGGCTGTGCCATCCGGACTGGGAGCTCCTGGCCAGTTGGCGGCCACGGTGGCCGACCGTTCACCTGGTCGACAGCACCCGGCTGCGTCTCCTGCACCACGGCCCCGAGCGCCGGGCCGCCCAGCTCGCCGACGCCGGCATCGACGCCG
>JBPCJV010000273.1:0-5396 GCA_051004925.1 Acidimicrobiales bacterium
GGGCCCCGTGGTCGGCGTCGATCTCGTGCGTGGTGGCCCCGGGAACGGCGGCGGCGAGGGCCCGCTGGCGGGCGGGTGGCACGAGGATGTCGCCTCTCGTCACCACCACGGCCACGGGCACGTCGACAGCTCCGATCCACGGCACCGACGAGAACGCGCCCAGGGCCCGGGCCCCTGACAGCATGTGGGCGGGGGCGGCCCGACGGAGCTCGGCCGCCGCCCACTCCTGCCACGGGGACCCGTCGAAGCGGGCCACCAGGGTGGCCCCCACGAACCTCCGCCCGACAACAGGGACGGCCCGAACGACGGCGATCCACACTGGGAGTGCCCGCCACAGCACCGTTTCCCGAACGGTTTCGAGGAACGCCCGGCTGGTGGCGCACAGGACGAGCCCGCACACCCGGTCGGGGTGGCGCCGCCACACGAGCTGGGCGACGGCACCGCCCAGCGAGTACCCGACGGCCACGAACCGGTCCACCCCGAGGGCGTCGGCCACCGCCACCACGTCGTCGGCGCAGTCCTCGAGACGGAATGCTCCGGAGGCGGGCAGCCCCCGTCCGTAGCCGCGGTTCTCCACGGCCACCACCCGCACGTGACGGCCGAGGGCAGCGAACGACTCGAACCAGTTGAGGTCGGTGCTGGCCGTGAGCCCGTGGAGGAGCACCACGGTGGGGGCTCCGGGTGGTCCCGCGACCTCCCGCACGAAGGTCGTCCCCCGGCCGGGCAGGTCGACCGTTCGTCCCGCCGGCAGCGCCGGCACGGCGCCCGTCACGGCCACGATGACCGGGCTCTAGGCGACGATCTCGACGATGTCGACGGCGAGGGTGCCGCTGGGGGCTTCGTACTCCACCGTCTCACCCTCCTTGTGCCCGAGCAGGGCGAGACCGAGGGGTGACTGCGGCGAGATCACCGGCAGGTCGTCGCGGCGCTCCTCGATGGAGCCGACGAGGAACCGCTCCACGTCGTCGTCGCCCTCGTAGCGCAGGCCCACGATGGTCCCGGTGATCACCGTGCCGTCACCCTCGCCCTCCTCGACAATGACCGCGTGCTCGGTGAGGTTCTGCAGCTGGCGGATCCGGGCCTCCATGCGCCCCTGGTCCTCGCGGGCGGCGTGGTAGTCGGCGTTCTCCTTCAGGTCGCCCAATTCGCGGGCACGCTCGATCATGCCGGCGATGTCGATGCGGCCCCGGGTCGTGAGGTCGTCGAGCTCGGCCTTCAGGCGCTCGTGGGCGGTACGGGAGAGATGGGTCTCGGCCATGCCCGAAGGCTAATCTGTGCTTCCGACCGCCCACCCCGGTAGGCGGTTTCTTCGTTCTGAGGAGCTTGTGGGTTACAAGGTCGGCGTCATCGGTGGTGACGGCATCGGTCCCGAGGTGGTGGCCGAGGCCCTGAAGGTCGTCCGCGCCGTGGGTGTCGACCTCGACACCGTCGAGCACGACCTGGGTGGGGTCCGCTACCTGCGTTCCGGCGAGATCCTGCCCGACGAGGTGCTCGACGAGCTGCGGGGCATGGACGCGATCCTCCTCGGCGCCGTGGGGTCGCCCGACGTGGCGCCGGGCATCCTCGAGCGCGGGCTCCTCCTGCGCCTGCGCTTCGAGCTCGACCTCTACGTCAACCTCCGACCGTTTCGGTCGGAGGACAAGGACTTCGTGGTCATCCGGGAGAACACCGAGGGTGTCTACGCCGGCGAGGGCGGGGTGCTGCGGAAGGGCACCGTGCACGAGGTGGCCACCCAGGGCTCGGTCAACACCCGGATGGGGGTGGAGCGCTGCGTGCGCTTCGCCTTCGACCTGGCCCGCTCGCGTCCCCGTCGCCATCTGACGCTGGTGCACAAGACCAACGTCCTGTCTTTCGCCGGCGACCTCTGGCAGCGCACCTTCGACGAGGTGGGCGCCGGCTTCCCCGAGGTCACCCGCTCCTACGACCACGTCGACGCCGCCTGCATCCACCTGGTGTCGTCACCCGACCGCTACGACACGATCATCACCGACAACCTCTTCGGCGACATCCTCACCGACCTCGGGGGCGCGGTCACCGGAGGCATCGGCGCAGCCGCCTCCGCCAACCTCAATCCCGACCGCACGGGCCCCTCGATGTTCGAGCCCGTGCACGGCTCCGCGCCCGACATCGCGGGCACCGGCACCGCAAATCCGACCGCAGCCATCCGTTCGGCGGCCATGATGCTTGAGTTCCTGGGTGAGGCGACCGCCGCCGCCCGTATCGAAATCGCTTGTGCCACCCCCCCGAGGGCGGCAACCACCGCCGCCATCGGCGACGCCATCGCAGAAAGGGTGTAGCGGAGATGCCACTACAGAAGGTCGACAAGATCTGGATGGACGGCGAGCTGGTGGCATGGGACGAGGCCCGCGTGCACGTCCTCACCCACTCCCTGCATTACGGCAGCGGCGTCTTCGAGGGCATCCGGGCGTACTCCACCAGCCAGGGCCCGGCCGTGTTCCGGCTCACCGAGCACATCGACCGCCTCTTCGCCAGCGCCGGCATCTTCCTCATGGACATCCCTTTCACGCCCGCCCAGCTGGTCGACGCGGTGAAGGACACGGTGCGGGTCAACAATCTCGACGCCTGCTACATCCGGCCGATCGTCTACCTGGGCTACGGCGAGATGGGCCTCAACCCGCTGCCCTGCCCGGTCAACGTGTCCATCGCCGTGTGGCCGTGGGGCACCTACCTGGGTGACGAGGGACTGCGCCGCGGCGTGCGCATGAAGATCTCCAGCTGGCAGCGCCACGACCCCAACGCCGTCCCCGTCGCGGCCAAGGCCACCGGCATGTACATCAACTCCTCGCTGGCCAAGGTCGAGGCCATCAAGGCGGGCTACGACGAGGCCATCCTCCTGTCACCGCAGGGCTACGTCAGTGAGTGCACGGGCGAGAACCTGTTCGTGGTCAAGCACGGCCGGCTCCCCACGCCGCCGGTGGCGGCCGGCGCCCTCGAAGGCATCACCCAGGACGCCGTCGTCACCATCGCCCGCGACCTGGGCTACGAAGTGGCCGAGGCCAACCTCCTGCGCACCGACCTCTACCTGGCCGAGGAAGCCTTCCTCACCGGTACCGCGGCGGAGGTCGTGCCCATCCGCTCGGTCGACGACCGCGAGATCGGCCCCCCGGGACCCATCACCAGGGCCGTCCAGGAGACCTACTTCGCCGCCGTCCGGGGCGAGGTCGACCGGTACAAGGACTGGCTGGACCATGTCGGCTGAAAAGACCATCTCGACTGAAGAGGTTTCAACGGATGACGGGGGAACCCGCTGATGGCCGCACCCGACTACGTGCCCGTCCCCCTCTCGGAGCAGCCCCGCGGGTCGCTGGCCCTGCCGCCCTCCCGGCGCTGGGCGGCCGACCGTCCCGGTGACCTCGGCCGACCCCCGCCGACGGGCGCCCTCTTCGGGAGCCCCGGGCCCGACCAGGGCTACGCCCTGAAGCTGGCCGAGCGCTTCCGCGACCGGGTGCAGGTGGAGAAGGGTGAGCACGTCGACGACGCCCTGGCCGGTGCCTCCGCCGTGGCCCTGCGGCGGGCCTCGTTGTTCGGCCGGGCGCCGGTGATCCACGATCTCGAGCTGGCCCTGCGGCTGTGGGGTTTCCTCGGCGACGCGCCCGCCGAGCTGGTCGAGTTCCGGCGGAAGCACTTCGCCGGCGCCGCCCACCACTACTGGGACCAGCGCACCATCGCCGACCTCGTGCCCGAGGCCACGGTGCGCCTCACCCCCGACCAGGTGACCGCCCGGATGGGGGAGTGGCGCACGCTGTTGGGGCTACCGGACTGACGGGGCCGCGGCCGGCCTCGAAGCCTCAGTAGGCCTTGGCCACGGTCGCGAACAGGCCGTCCTCCGACGACGACATGGGGAGCCCGCCGTCCTCCCGCTTGAGGCAGCGGACGGTGACGCCCGCCTGGGCCAGGCGCGCCTCGTCGTCGCGCACCACGTCCCACGGCACCCGGGCGAACCCGGTCTGCGCCGCTTCCTGGGCGTCGGCCGCCGACGTGACCTCGGCCGTCCGGGAGAGACGCATCTCCATCGCCTGGTCGAGGAGGGCGACCTGCACCTGGTCGAGGGTGGCGACGGCCTCGCTGGTGATGCGGTCGAGGGCGACGGAGGTCTTGTCGCCCGTGTCGCGCCGCACCAGGATGGCGTTGCAGTCGGCCAGGTCGCGGGGGCCCACCTCCACGCGCACGGGCACGCCCTTGAGCTCCCACTCCACGGCCCGCCGCCCGAAGCTGGTGTCGACCCGGTCGTCCAGCTCCACTCGCACGCCTGCGCCCCGAAGCTCGTCCACCAGTTTGGCGGCGGCCTCGCCGGCGCCGTCGGCCGCCTTCACCAGCAGCACCACCACCTGTATCGGGGCGATGCGTGGGGGCAGGCGGAGGCCGGCGTCGTCACCGTGGCCCATGATGAGCGCCCCGATGAGTCGGGTCGTCACGCCCCACGACGTCTGCCACGCGTGCTCGGTGGTGCCGGTCTCGGTCTGGAACTCGATCCCGAAGGCCTTGGCGAAGTTCTGGCCCAGCTCGTGGCTGGTGCCCAGCTGGAGGGCCTTGCCGTCGCCCATCATGGCCTCGATCGTGTACGTGGCGTCGGCGCCGGCGAAGCGCTCCCGCTCGGTCTTGCGCCCCACCACCACGGGCAGGCCGAGGACCTCGACGGCGAAGTCCTCGTAGACGGTCCGCAGGATGCGGATGGCGTACTCCCGGGCGTCGGCCTGGGTGACGTGGGCGGTGTGGCCCTCCTGCCAGAGGAACTCGGTTGTGCGCAGGAACACCCGGGGACGTAGCTCCCAGCGCACCACGTTGGCCCACTGGTTCAAGAGCATGGGCAGGTCGCGGTAGCTCTGCACCCACTTGGCGATGAACACGTTGATGATCGTCTCGCTGGTGGGCCGCACGACGACCGGCTCCTCCAGCTTCTTGCCGCCGCCGTGGGTCACCACGGCCAGCTCCGGGCTGAAGCCCTCGACGTGCTCGGCCTCCTTGCGGAGGTACGACTCCGGGATGAACAGGGGGAAGTAGGCGTTGCGGGCGCCGGTGGCCTTGATGCGGTCGTCGAGGTCGCGCTGGATCCGTTCCCAGATGGCGTAGCCGTAGGGGCGGATGACCATCGTGCCCCGCACGGGCCCGTTGTCGGCCAGCTCGGCCTTGGCCACCACGTCCTGGTACCACTGCGGGAAGTTCTCGGCTCGGGGCGTGAGGACGGTCTTGGCCATGGGTTGCGACAGTACCGGCACCGACCACCGGTAGCCTTCTTTGGTGTGAGTCCGCCGCGAGTCCGATTCGCGCCGGCGCCCACCGGGTTCCTCCACGTGGGCAGCGCCCGGGCCGCCCTGTTCAACTGGCTGTTCGCCCGGCACACCGGTGGCACCTTCGTCCTGCGCATCGAGGACACC
>JBPCJV010000274.1:0-7929 GCA_051004925.1 Acidimicrobiales bacterium
TGGCTGGGCCCGTCGGCCCGAGCGGCGGAGCCGCTCAAGGGGGATGCGCTCGCAATGAGCTTCCTCGGCGACGTGGCGAACTGGTTCACCGACAGTGCCCACTGGCAGGGCACGAACGGCATCCCCAACCGGCTGTCGGAGCACGTGATGATGACGCTGGCCGCCATGCTCACCGCCGCGGTGGTCGCACTGCCCGTCGGCATCCTGCTGGGCCACGCCCACCGCGGCGGGGGGCTCGCCATCAACCTGGCCAACGTGGGCCGGGCCGTTCCCTCCTTCGCCATCCTGGTGCTGGCCACCCAGCTCGTGGGCATCGGCGCCCTGCCCGCCTACTGCGCCCTGGTGGCGCTGGCCGTGCCGCCCATGGTCACCAACTCGTTCATCGGCGTCCGCGAAGTCGATGCCGAGCTGCGCGAGGCGGCCCGGGGCATGGGCATGACCGGCAGCCAGGTTCTGCGACGGGTGGAGCTGCCCGTCGCCATGCCCATGGTGCTGGCCGGTGTCCGTACGTCCGCGGTGGAGGTGGTGGCGACCGCCACCATCGCCGCCGTCGTGGCCTGGGGAGGGTTGGGCCGCTACATCGTCGACGGGCTGGCCCAGCGCGACTTCGTGCAGGTCTTCGCGGGAGCGGTCCTCGTCGCCGCCCTGGCCGTGGCCACCGAGGTGGCGCTGGCCGGCATGCAGCGTGTGCTGGTGCCGGCAGGTCTGCGACGGCGGGATTCGGGGAAGAATGAACCCTTCGTGACCCCGCCGCCCGTTGTCGAGGCCGCCTGAACACAGGAGAGAAGCAGATGCGATCCCCCCGTAGGCACTTGTTCGTCGCTGCCGCCGTCGGCCTGGCCCTGGTGGCGGCCGGGTGCGGTTCCGACGACGAGACCACCACCGAGTCGCCCACCCCGCCCAAGGGCACGGTCAACATCGGGGCCTTCAACTTCTCCGAGAGCAACATCCTGGCCGGCATCTACGAAGGCGCCCTGAGCAACGCCGGGTTCACCGTGAGCGTGCGGCCCAACCTGGGGAGCCGGGAGATCGTGGCCCCGGCGCTCGAGCGCGGCGAGATCGACCTCTACCCCGGCTACGCGGCGACCGACCTGGAGTTCTACAACAACGGCGCGGGCCAGGCCACCCCCGACGCCCAGGCCACCACGGAGAAGCTCCGGGCCGCCCTGGCGCCCAAGGGAGCCACCGCCCTCGAGCCCGCCCCCGCCATCGACGCCAACGCCTTCGCCGTCACCAAGGAGACGGCCGACAAGTACAACCTCAAGAAGCTCTCCGACCTGGCGCCCATCGGCGGCGAGCTGCTCCTCGGCGGTCCCCCGGAGTGCCCGACCCGGCCCTTCTG
Organism: Acidimicrobiales bacterium; assembly: GCA_051004925.1. Taxonomy (GTDB): domain Bacteria; phylum Actinomycetota; class Acidimicrobiia; order Acidimicrobiales; family AC-14; genus DATAQC01. The sequence continues at coordinate 1,343 of JBPCJV010000274.1, forward strand.
CCAGCTCGGCCTGGTCAACACCTACGGGATCACCTTCAAGGACTTCAAGCCGCTCGACGTCGGCGGACCGCTCACCGTCGCCGCCCTGAAGAACGGTGACATCCAGGTCGGCCTCCTCACGTCCACCGACGGGAACATCCCCGCCAACGGGTTCGTGGTCCTCGAGGACGACAAGGGCCTCCAGAACGCCGACAACGTCGTGCCGGTGATCCGCACCGCGGTCGCCAGCGAAGAGGCCCGCCAGGTGCTCAACAAGGTGTCGGCCGAGCTCACCACCGCGGATTTGACGGAGCTGAACAGGCGGGCCGACGTCGACAAGGAGGACACCGAGGTCCTGGCTCAGGACTGGCTCGACCAGCACGGCTTCTAGCCGGGCGCCGGGACGGCCGGCGGTCTGGGCGCTGCTCCTTCAGACTGCCGGAAGCAGCCTCGTGCGCAGCCAGGTCAGGGGCTCGAGGTGCGACGGCGCGCCGTGCAAACTAGTTCGTCCTCGACAGGAGCGGAATGACCTCCTCCCCCGAGGACCTCGGTCACGTCACGGGCGTGGAGCCGGGCGTCCCAGAACACGTGGGCGCTGAGAATGGTCCAGTGGACCGGCCCGTACGGTCCGTTCACCACCGCGTCGGCGTAGGTCGCTCTCGCAGATGTCCATCATTCGAATCCGAACCCGACGAAGGGCGTCGGGCAGGAGTTCGAGCCCGACATTGAATCCCCCGACGGCGTCCGCTCGGACGATCACCGTCATGGTCGGAGAGTCTGCCCGGCTCTCCAACGGGGTGCCTGTCAGGGGACGGCGGGACTCACGGGGCGTTCGCTGAACCCGCCCTGCAGCACCCCGACCCAGATGACGATGGCGGCCAGCGGCGGCACGATCACCCAGAAGAACAGCAGGGCGGGAATCGTCGCCAGCAGGATCATGGTGTTGCCGGCCTGTCGGTCGAACGGGCGGCGCATCAGGCCGAACAGCATGGCGCCACCGAACGCGAGGAGCAGTGAGCTGCCGACGATCCGGCCACCCAGGTTGTGGGCTTCGAAGATCGTGCCCACCCCGGCCACGAGCATGGCCAGCCCCAGCAGTCCGGCAACGGGTGCCCACCATGCCTGCACGACGGCGTGCCGAAGCGGGGCGCGATCTCCACCGGGGATCGACGCGAACATCCGTCGCTGGGAGACGAGGACGGCCACCACGGCGACGGCCACGACAACGACGGGGCCGCCACCGAAGCCGACGGCCACCACGCAGGCACCCAGAACGACGAAGGCGAGGGCGGCGACACGCCCTCCGGGACCGAGACGAGCCATCATGGCGTCAATCCTTTCGGCGGGAACGGTACGGGCGAGGTCGGGGACGGTTCGCAGCCAGGCTCTGGCTCCTGCTTGGCGCAGCTGGTCGCCGAACACCTGGGCCATGGGCTCGGCGTAGCCCGTGCGGAACGACCGCGGGTAGAGGCCCAGCAGCGCCCGGTAGAGCGCCCGCTGACGAGCGACGGATCGTGCCGAGCGGGCCGACACCATTTCATGCCTCCCGGAGCCGGGGTGCGCGCCGGCGGGCCCACTCCGGCGAGCCGGCGCGGCGGATCAGGGCGTCGAGCCGCTGCAGCTCCGCCGCGCACACCTGCTCACCCAGGCCGGTGAGGCGGTAGTAGCGGCGACGCTGATCGTCGAGGTCGGCGTCGGGACGCTCGTCGCTCTCCTCGACCATCCCGTCGGCGAGCATGCGCTTGATCGAGCCGTAGAGGGTGCCCGGTCCCATGCGAACGGCGCCGCCGCTCAGGGACTCGACATCGCCCATGATGGCGTAGCCGTGCTTCTCGCCCGACCGGAGGGCGACGAGGATGTGCAGGGTGGCCGACGGGAGAGGGAGGAACTGCTCGGGTCGTTCGGGAACTTCCACCTCGCTCGCTCTCCCTCATCTCTATCGGCACCCGATGTATCGGTCGCCGATAGATTGCGCCCTCGGGCTCGCCATGTCAAGCGCGATCTACAGCGCGTCCACCAGGTCGACGACGACCTTTTTTTTCTCGACGAACGAGACCCTGAACGGCTGCTCGTGGTCCAGGCCCATGAACCAGGTCACGTGTCCCTCGAAGTCGCCGCCGAAGCCGAGGGGGGCGTGGGCATCGACCCCGTAGCTGATCGACGGCGTGCCGTCGTCGTAATGGGCGGCGGCACCGTCGAAGCGGATGCGGAGGTACACGGCCCCGCCCACGGGGGGCGGATCGCCGGAGCCGTCCTGAACGGCCTCGGCCACCGGCACGTAGCGCACGTCCCACCCGGGCCGGGCCGACCCCAGCGGGGAGTGATCTTCGGGGTCGGCGTTCACGAAGTCGAACACGTACCGGGTGAAGCCGGGGTGGTCGCCCATCCGCACCCCGACGATCACCGGGTAGCCCTGATGGACCGAGGACGACTTGGGCCCGGTGTCGGCACCCGAGACACCGGTCGGCCCACCGGTGGTCCGGCGCGATGCCCGAGACGTGGTCGAAGGAGGCGGGTCCGTCCCTCCGACCAGCGAGGCTCCTGTTGGGGCGCTCGTGGTCGGCGGGACGGCCACGGTCGAGGGGGTTCCCGATCGGGCCGAGCCGGCATCCGTCGCCGCCCCGCCCGCGCAGGCGGCCAGGCCGACACTGACCATGGCGGCAACGGCGACGTTTCGCATCCGGGTACCCATCTCGTCCTCCTCGTGTAGAGCAGTGACGAGAGGTTGCGCCTCGTACGTAACGGCTTCGTCTCGGTCCCGTCACAAGCCCGCATCGACGCGGATACCGGCCGACAGGCCGCGGCAGGTGGTCAGGGGCGTGAGGGAAAGATGCCCTGCAGGGCGATGATGTGCATCGGCACCCTCGGCCGCAGGTCGGGAAGGGCGCCCCTTCGCTCGGGTACGTCCCGTTTCGGCGGCCGGCCGGCAGTCTCGCGCGAGGGTCTCCATAACGCAACGGACGGCCACGTCGCAGGACGCCGGTCCCCGGCTGGGGGCCTAGGGTGACCACCAAGGCATGCGTTGACGAGGTTCGGCCGACTTGTTCTTGGTCATGGTCACCATCTGCGTCGTCGCCCCGGCGCAACAGCTGGGTGCCGTGACTCGGTCTGGTCAGACGGACCTGTGCACCGACACGGCGTACGGGCCGCCTTCGTAGGGCCGGCATTCCCAAGTGGCCCATCGCTCCGACAAATCGAGCCCGGCGGCGGCGGCGTGGGCATCGTAGGTGGCCAGGTCGAGGCGGCCGGGGTCGAGTTGGAAGCCTGCGACCAGCAACCCTCCGGGGCGGAGGTGGCGGGCCAGGGCGGCCACAACGGCCCCCTCGGTGCCCGGCGCCAGGTAGATCATCACGTTGCCGGCGGCCACGACCAGGTCGAACGTGCGCCCAAGGTCGAGGCCGGCCAGGTCGGCCTGCACCCATGGCACGTCGGGTGCCTTCTCCCGGGCCCGGGCTAGCATGGCCGGGTCGAGGTCGACGCCCGTCACGTCGTATCCCCGTCGGGCCAGCTCGGCGCCCACCCGTCCGGTGCCGCACCCGGCGTCGAGCACCGAGCACGCCGGTGCGACCGGAGACGCGGGGCCCGGCTCCGGCAACAAGAACGACACCAGGTCGGCCTCGCCGTGGATCTCGGCGCCCTCGGCGGCCATCTGCTCCCAGCGGTCGTCGTAGCTGGCCGCCCGACCACCCGCCTCGGCCAGCCAGCGGTTGGCCGGCGTCGCATCCACGCCCGAAGTGTAGGGGCGACCAGACAGACTGGAGCCGTCTGCTAGGCAGTCGGCCATCACCCAGCCATCTGCTAGGCAGTCGGCCATGACCGACGCACCAGTCGCCGCCCCGATCGTCCCCCGCGAAGTGCTCTTCGGCAATCCCGAGCGCACCAGCCCGAGCATCTCGCCCGACGGCACGCAGCTGGCCTGGCTGGCCCCCGACGAGGGCGTGCTCAACGTGTGGGTGGGACGCATCGGCAGCGACCAGGCCCGGGCCGTCACCCGCGACCGCGACCGCGGCATCCGGTCGTACTTCTGGGCCCACGACCTGCGCCACCTCCTGTACGTGCAGGACACCGGCGGCGACGAGAACTGGCGTCTCCACGCCGTCGACCTGCACACCGGAGACATCCGCGACCTCACCCCGTTCGACGACGTGCAGGTCCGGGTGGACGAGGTCGACAAGCGCTTCCCGGACCACGTGCTCGTGGGCCTCAACCGCGACAACCCCGAGCTGCACGACGTCTACCGCCTCGACCTCCGCAGCGGCGAGCTCGAGAAGGTGGCCGACAACCCCTGCTTCATCGCGATGTTGGCCGACGCCGACTGGAGGATCCGGGCGGGCGTGGCCCCGACCCCCGACGGCGGGTTCGTGATGATGGTGCGCGACACCGAGGACGACGAGTGGCGGCCGCTGCTCGAGGTGGGCCCGGAGGACGCCCTCTCCAGCGAGCCCCTGGGATTCACCCTCGACGGCACCGCCCTGTGGGCCATCACCTCGCTCGACGCCAACGCCGGCCGCCTCGTCCGCATCGACTGCACGACCGGCGAGAGCGAGGTGATCGCCGAGGACCCGGTCTACGACGTGGGGGCCGTGCGCCTGCACCCCGACACCCGCGAACCCCAGATCGTGGTCTTCATGAAGGACCGGGCCGAGTACAAGGTGCTCGACCCCGCCGTGGCCGACGACGTCGAGGCCCTCCTGGGCCTCTCCCCCGGCGACCCCGTGCTCCTCGGCCACGACGACGCCGACCGGGTGTGGCTGGTCGCCTACACCACCGACGACGGCCCCGTCCGCTTCTACGCCTGGGACCGCACCCTCGCCCAGGCCACGTTCCTCTTCGAGCACCAGCCCAGCCTGTCCGGCTACCAGCTGGCCCGCATGGAGCCCTTCTCCTTCGTGTCGCGCGATGGGCTCACCATCCACGGCTACGCCACCTTCCCGCCCGAGCTGCCGGCGACGGGGCTCCCCACCGTCGTCAACGTGCACGGCGGCCCGTGGGCCCGCGACAACTGGGGGTTCGACCCCGAGGCCCAGTGGCTGGCCAACCGCGGGTACCTGTGCGTGCAGGTCAACTACCGGGGCTCCACGGGCTACGGGAAGGCCTTCGTCAACGCCGGCAACAAGGAGTGGGGCGCCCGCATGCACGACGACGTCCTCGACGCCGTCGACCATGTCGTGAACAAGGGTTGGGCCGACCCCGACCGGGTGGCCATCTACGGCGGGTCCTACGGCGGCTACGCGGCCCTGGTGGGTGCGGCCTTCACCCCCGACACCTTCCGCTGCGCCGTCGACATCGTGGGCCCCTCCAACCTCAAGACCCTCATCGAGTCGGTGCCCCCCTACTGGGCGCCCGTCGTGGCCCAGTTCCACACCCGCGTGGGCAACCCCGAGACCGAGGAGGAGTTCCTCTGGTCGCGCTCACCGTTGTCGCGGGCCGGCGACATTCGCATCCCCCTCCTCATCGCCCAGGGGGCCAACGACCCACGCGTGAAGCAGGCCGAGTCCGAGCAGATCGTGGCCGCCCTCACCGAGAAGGGCATCGACCACGAGTACCTCCTGTACCCCGACGAGGGCCACGGCTTCGCCAAGCCGGAGAACCGCCTGTCGTTCTACGCCGCCGCCGAGCAGTTCCTGGCCCGGCACCTCGGAGGCCGCGCCGAGGAGTGAGCAGTGGCCCAGTCGCGGTCGGCGGCTCGGCTCGAAGTGCAGGGGGACGGGGAACATGCGCCCCATCCTCAACAACTACACCCCGCTCACGATCATCATCGTCGTGGTCGGCGGCACGGTCATCCTGACGCTGGCCGCGGTGGTCGCAGCCAGGAGGGTGTTCCCCAACCTCGACGGCCGAGGGACCGGAGGCCACCTTCTACGGCCAGGCCGCGGATCAGCTGAAGACATCGGCTCGACCCGACGCGACCGCCTCGCGCTGAGCAACGCTGAGCTCCCCTCGCTTCGACCGGCCTGCCGAGTTCTGTACCCACCGCTGAGCGACGTGCATCACTGAACGCACAGACTCAGCGGCTCCCCGCGCCGGGCAACATGGCCCGCACCCTGTCGATGGTGTCGGCGTCGGTGGGGTCCTTGTCGTCGCGATACCGGCGTACGCGGGCGAAGCGCAGGGCCACGCCGCCCGCATAACGGGTGGACTTATGCACGCCGTCGACCGCGATCTCCACGACCAGGGGTGGGTCGATGTCGACCACGTGGCCCCGCCGGCCGGACTCGCGTGCCAGGAACTCGGCCGTCTGCCACTCGAGCAGGGCGTCGGTGAGGCCCTTGAAGGTCTTGCCCACCATGACGAATCCGCCTGTCTGCGGGTCGCGCGCCCCGAGGTGCAGGTTGGACAGCCACCCCGGTCGGCGGCCGGTGCCCCACTCGGCGCCGAGCACCACGAGTTCGAGCGTGTGCACGGGCTTCACCTTGCGCCACGCCGCCCCCCGCCGTCCCGCCTCGTACGGCGACGAGGCGGCCTTGACCATCACGCCCTCGTGGCCCGCGGCCAGCGCCTCGGCTGGGAAGGCGAGGGCGTCGTCGAGATCGTCGGTCACCAGCGCCGGCACCCGCGGCGCCCCGATCCGCTCCAGTGCCGCGGAGCGTTCCAGGAGAGGACGGTCC
>JBPCJV010000275.1:0-5677 GCA_051004925.1 Acidimicrobiales bacterium
GGAAAAGGCGGCCGACAAGCGCGACGCCCGTCAGAACAAGGGCGCCGAGTCCCACGAGGACGCAGTCGACGGGGTCACCGAAGAGGTCACCGTGGACGCGGTGTCGACGGCCACCGGCGAGGCCGCCACGGCCAAGCTGCTCGAAGCCATCGGAGCCCTCCACCAGCGCTTCGACGACGGCGGCATGTCGTATGACGACTTCGAGGAGCAGAAGGCCGAGCTGATGGGGCGCCTCACCGTCGAGTAGTGCTCGCCGGGTGACGGGCCCGAGCGGCCCGCAGAGCGGGGTGACGATGTCGGTCACGGCATCGACTACAATGAGGTGCCGCCGGGGGTCTCCCGGCGAATCGCCGGTCCCGCCACTCCGTCCTCGACGGATGCCCTGGGTCTGGTGGGGTCACCGGGAATCTCCTCGAGTCGGCCTGTGCGTCCCCCTCGATCGGAGTTCCCACACGTGTCCCTGTCCTTCGCCGATATCGGTGTGCCCGCAGACCTCGTCGCCCTCCTCGCCCGCGGCGGCGTCACCAGCCCATTTCCGGTGCAGGCCGCCAGCCTGCCCGACGCCCTGGCCGGCCACGACGTGTGCGGGTGCGCGCCCACCGGCTCGGGCAAGACCCTGGCCTTCGGGCTCGCCCTCGCCCTGCGCACCGGCCAGGCCCAGCCGCGCCGGCCGAAGGGCTTGGTGCTGGTCCCCACCCGTGAGCTCTGTGCCCAGGTGCAGCGGGAGATCGCGCCGCTGGCCGCCAGCCGCAACCGCAGCGTCACCGCGGTGTACGGCGGCACCTCCTACCCGGCCCAGGCGCGTGTGCTGCGTAAGGGCGTCGACATCGTGGTGGCCACACCCGGCCGCCTCGAGGACCTCGTGGCCCAGGGCGACCTGCGCCTCGACGCCGTCGACGTGGTAGTCGTCGACGAAGCCGACCGCATGGCCGACATGGGCTTCCTTCCCGCGGTGCGCCGGATCCTCGACGCCGCCCGTCCCAACCGCCAGACGCTGCTGTACTCGGCCACCCTCGACGGCGACATCGACGTGCTCGTCCGCCGGTACCAGCGCAGCCCGCGCCGCCACGACGTCGCCGGCGAGACCGCACCGGAGGACGTCGAGCACATCTTCTGGCAGGCCGACCGGGCCCAGCGGGTGGCCATGACCGTCGAGCTGGTGGAGCACCACGAGCGGGCCATCGTGTTCTGCCGCACCCGTCACGGCGCCGACCGTCTGGCGGGCCAGCTGGCCCGGGCCGGGGTGCGGGCCGTCGTGATCCACGGGAGTCGCAGCCAGTCGCAGCGCGACCGGGCGCTGGCCGCCTTCACCAACGGGGCCGCCGACGCCTTGGTGGCCACCGATGTCGCCGCCCGGGGGATCCACGTCGACAGCGTCCCCTGCGTGGTCCACTTCGACCCGCCGGGTGACCACAACGACTACGTGCACCGCTCGGGCCGCACCGGCCGCGCCGGAGCCACGGGCACGGTGGTGTCGCTGGTCGGCGCCGAGCACCGGTCGTCGGTGCGGGCCATGCAGCGCGCCCTCGGGTTCCCCCAGCGCCTCGACAGCCGGGGCCCGAGCGGCCCTCTGAGCGGGAAGAAGAGCCCGGCCGCGTCGATCGACGGGCGTACGCCTGTGGCGCACCCCCGCCGCCCTGCCGCCGCCCCCACCCGGCCCGGCCCGAGCAAGGACCGCCGCGGCCACGGACCCCGCCAGAACTCACGGGGTCGCCGCCGCCCCGTCGTCTGAGCGCTCAGCCCTCGGCGTTGGCCCTGACCTCCACCAGGGTCCGCTCGCGCCACGACCTCACCGTGGCCAGGATTTCTGGCTGCGCAATACCTCGCCCGGTGTTCATGACCCTGGGCCGCGGCGGCGCGATACTGAGATCGGCGCGGTGCGGGACCGCTGCATCAGTCCAGCGGCATCGGCGTTTCTTCGGTCAACTTCTCGTTCGTACTCTCGAAGAGCAGGCGGTGACAGTGGGTCTCAGCAGGCGCACGCGACGGCAGGCGGCGCGGTCGGCGATCGAACACGACGCGAGTGAGGCGATCGGCGGCCGGATCGCCGACGGCCGACCACCCACCTCAGTCTGGCGAGTCGCCGCCGCCCGCCAGGCGGCCACGGGCCTCCCGCCTGACGCGTGGTACGGGGTGACTCGAACCGCCACGCCTGAGGAGCCTGGTCCGGCACCGCCCGGCCACCGCCGCCCGCCGAGCGCCGGCACCGACCTGGTGCTACACGTCGTACGCCTGCCCCTCGGCGCTATGTGACGGCCGGGCCGCTGCGGGCGGTGGCGGTCGCCCACACCACGAGGTTCTGGTCGTAGCTGCCGGTTCGACGGTCGAAGTCGCCGATGCAGGTGATGAGCCGGAGGTCGGCCCCTTCTGTCGGACCGTAGACCCGGTCGGTGGGAAACTCGGATTTCGGAAAGCTCTCCGCCCCCGTGACGACGAAGTCCACGGTGGCGCCGTCGTCGTAGCCGACCGTGACGGCGTCGCCAGTTTCCAGCGACTTCAGGTCGTAGAAGACGACCGGGCCGGTCGTGGAGTCGACGTGGGCGGCGATCACCGCCGGTCCCGTCTCGCCGGGCTTGGGCCCGCCGCCGTACCACCCGGCCCGCTCGTACGGGGGCGCCTCGAGCGCGCCGCCGGCGTCGAGTCCCAGTCTGTCCATCTCCGCATCGACACCGATCGACGGGATGCGCACCGCAACCGGGTTGCCGGCGAGCGGCGCCGTCGGCCCCAGGAGAGCCGACTCGCCGCCGCTGCGCCCCGCCCAGAAGGCGCCGGTGGAACGGGCGACGGCGCCGACGGTACCCGTCAGGCCCACCGCGAGAATGAGTGCGGCGAGCCCGATCGTGGTGCGATCCCACCGGGTCCGAGTGGCCCCCTGAGCGAGGTACCCGGCCTGCGCCCCGGACATTGGTCAGCCGTTGCGCTGGAGGCGGGCACGGTACCGCCACAGGCCGCCGCCTGCTAGCAGGAGGGCCAGGAAGGCGACGGACCCCGCAGGGAGCACGGCGCCGACGGGCGTGCCGATGCCTGCGGTGCCTCCGCCGCCGGTGGCCACGCCGCCCGTCGGGGTCTGGCTGACGCCGGCGGCGGGCGGTTTAGCGGCCGCCGCCTGGGGCGTGGGCGCCGTGGCATTGCCGACGACCGCGGGCGGAGGACCGGCCACGGCGGCGATGCGCACGACGCCGAGGGGGATGCCCTGCTTGAACAGCGACACGCCGAAGGTCTGGTTCAGGGCCGAGGCGGCGTCCGACGACAGCTTGGCCACGGTGCCCTCGACGCGGGTGGTGGAGCCGTCCTGGGTGACCTTCACGTTCGTGCCGTCGAGGTCACCCAGCTTGACAGCGTTCCCCCCGACCGTCGCCGTGAGGCTGGACGATCCCGGGTTGACGATGAAGTCGGTTGCGGTGATCGACTTGTCTCCGGCGCTGAAGGTCAGGCCGCCCACATGGCTGAAGGTGCCCCGGATGAAGGGTGCCTGGCTCTCGGGGTAGACCGATACGTAGCCCTGGCTGATCGGGAAGCTCGCCGTCGTAGTACCTCCGGAGGCGGACACGGTTGCGGGTGCCACGGGTGCGACCATCACGCAGTTGTCCTTGAGCACCGCAGCGGTGCCGGCGCCGAGGTCGACGTTGGTGGCCTTGCCCCCGAGGGCCTGGATCTCTGCGGTCGGAGCGCCTCCCGGGCCGCTGGTGCCCTGGGCGGCGATGCGCACGACGCCGAGGGGGATGCCCTGCTTGAACAGGGACACGCCGAAGGTCTGGTTCAGCGCCGAGGCGGCGGTCGACGACAGCTTGGCCACAGTGCCCTCGACGCGCGTGGTGGACCCGTCCTGGGTGACCTTGACGTTCGAGCCGTCGAGGTCGAGCAGCTGCACGCCGTTGCCCCCGACGGTGGCTGTGAGGGTGGACGAGCCCGGGTTGACGACGAAGTCGGTGGCGGTGACCGACTTGCCGCCGGCGCTGAAGGTCAGCCCACCGGAGTGGCTGAACGTTCCCCGGATGAAGGGCCGCTGGCTCTCGGGGTACACCGACACGTAGCCATCGGTGATCGGGAAGCTGGCGGTGGTCGTCCCGCCCGAGGTGGACACGGTGGCCGGCGCCACGGGTGTGACGGTCACGCCGTTTTCCTTGAGGACGCCGGCGGTGCCCGCGTCGAGGTCGACGTTCGTGCTCACGCCGCTGAGGGTCAGGATCTCAGCGCTTGGGGCGCTCGGGGACTGCGCGCTCGCGGCCTGCCAGCCGGTGGCGGCCAGGACGGCGACGCCCGCAAGCGTCACCCACCGCATTGCTCGGGATGCCGTAGCTGCCATGAGAAGACCTCCGCTCGCCCGCAGGGCCGAACCGTTGGGAAGGGGTGATGGACTCTCTCGTCCACTCCCCCGGACCCCGCGTATTCGACACCGCATGCGCGCCCGGATGACCGCCGCCGGTCCCAACGTGTCGCGCTCGACGACGCATGACGTCGTTCAGCGCGACAAGTTCGGTTTGGGGGGCTGGGTGCTCAGCGCCCGATCCGGTCGGACGGCCAGTTCGGTTGGAACAGGTGCCACTGCTCCGGGGCCCGGCGAATGAGCTCCTCGTGGGCGCGGGCCAGGTCCTGGGTGACGCGGGCCACGTCCTCGCGGACGGTGCCTCGGCGCTCCGTGGGCAGCGGTGGGCGGACGACGGCGTGGTGCCCGTCGCCGTCGAAGTACACCGCCGTGGGCAGCACCACCGACTTCGCTCGCAGGGCGAGGGTCACGGGACCGGCGGGAAGGGTGGTGCGCTCGCCGAAGAAGTCCACCTCGATGCCGCCACCGCCGATGTCGCGGTCACACAGCAGGCACACCATGTGGTTGGCCCGCAGGGCGGCCAGCACGCCCGTGCCCGCCCCGGAGCCCAGCGGGATCACCGAAAGCCCGAACGTGCGCCGCAGGCCCACGAACCAGTCGAACAGCTCGGGCGGCTCGAGCGCCTCGACCACCACGCTCACCGCGAAACCCTGGCGGGCCAGCCACGATCCCCCCACGTCCCACCCGCCCAGGTGGGGCAGGGCCAGCACCGCGCCCCGGCCCTCGGCCCTGGCCTTCTCCAGGTGCTCCTGGCCCTCGATGGAGAAGACGGCATCGACGCTCTCGGGGGTCACCGTGGGGAGCCGGAGCGACTCCATCCAGTAGTGCCCGTACGAGGCGAACGCGGCCCGGGCCAGCCGGCGTGACGCCCCGGAGGGCGCCGAGGTGGCCGTCGCGTGACGGACCCGGTGCTGGTGGCGGGCGACGAGCGCCCGCCGCTGGGGCAGCACCGCCCAGGCGAGGGTTCCGATGGTCCGGCCCAGGGGTGGCGCGGCTGAGTCGGGCAGCGCGGACGCGGCACGGGCCGCGACCTTGTAGAGGAGGAATCTGTTGGTCCGAGCCACCGGCCGCGCCGGGCCTCCAGATCAGGGTCGGGTGCGGGACCGGGTGCGGTCGGACCGGGAGCGGCGGTCGCCGGTGCGGCCGGCCCGCCAACGCGCCGCCGCCCCCTGCCCACCGGGGCGGAAGACGGTGTCGGGGTGACGGGCCCGCCAGCGGGCCAGCAGGGTCTCGGCCGGCTCGCGCTGGGGGGTGCCCTGGCGCCACACCATCACGAAGCGCTGGACGGCGGTGAAGAGGGTGAGACCGAGCATCAGCCACAGCACTGGGATGAGGACGACGCTGAACGCC